>MNYL01000272.1 GCA_001873075.1 Fibrobacteres bacterium CG2_30_45_31
AAAACGCAGGAGCGAAGAAATTTTAAAAAAACTTCTTGAAGGGCGTTTACAGTTTATCCCTGAGTTTTGGCGACCTATCCATGCAGAGACAGTTGCGAGAGCCTTAGTGCAATCCTTATTTGACCCGCCAAAAGGGAAACGGACTATCTATAATCGAAAATTGGTTCGAGCCGAAGCCGCTCTATGGGCTAGTGAAAACGCAAAAACTTCACAATAAAACTTATTATTGTACACGGTTTTTTCAAGAACACTTTTATTCTCTGACCGCCCTCTAAATAGGCTTTAATGAGTTTGTAAAGCGCAATTTGACTCGAACGATTTTGCCCCAACAGGAATCGTCTGAATTTCATTATTTTTTTGTGTTCGTTCCCAAAGCGCTTCATGCAAGTGATTTCAAAACGGCGAAGAAATTTTTCCGAAAGATCTCCCGCCATAAAGCCCTCATGAATAACAGCGGCGCCTATCTGACCCCCGCGCATCGCCGAAGCAATACCGCCACCGGTGAGCGGGTTGGTGTGGTGTGCCGCATCACCAATCATAAGAAATCTTTCGCGAACACAATCCTTCAAATTCCCAGAAACAGGAATCAAACCACCGACAACTGATTTGACTTTGGCATCGGGGTACAATTTTTTAAGCCATTCCAAGGCGACCGTTTGAATATCTGAATCTTGCTTTGAAGAGACCAAAAAACCAGCACCAAAGTTGGTGACATTCGATTTTACTTTGGGAAAACTCCAAATATATCCATCATTGATAAAATCATGGCCCTGCCAAAAAGTGAGGTAATCTGGTTTCGTAAGAATCCCCTCTACTTCAATATCGACCCCTGTACAAGTGGTACCCGGACGATGCAAACAATTGATTCCTAAAAGGCGCCCAATCCGGGATTCAATACCATCAGCGGCAACCACCATTTTGGCTTTAATTTTTTCTATCCCTGTGGGCATCACGATGGAGACCGTGCGGAAACCATTTTCTACTTCACTTACCGATTCGGCACGCGCATTGACGACAACTTCCGCGCCATCGACTTCCGCCAAGTGAGCAAGCCAGGGGTCGAATTTTTCACGATTGAGCATCACACCCACATTGGGCATTTTTGCATCTAAAGCGATACCGCCTGGACCATAGACAAAAAGGCCATTCAAAACCGTTTCTATGCATTCCGGGGCAATGGGCCCATAAGTATTTTCTAATAGATCCAGCGTCGTACTCGCTTCACCACAGCGAACAGGATAACCTATGCGAGCTCTTTTTTCAATAAGCAACACACTATGGCCTAAACGAACCACATCACGAGCCATCACAGAACCGGCAGGGCCTGCGCCAATGACTAAAACGTCATATTGAGTCTGTTTCATGATTCTTTCACCTTTTCGATGCGGAGTGCCCCTGCAGGACATGCACAAAGACACAACCCACAACGGGTACACTTGTCATGATCGATCTGAAGATCTAAACCGTACATATCGAGCGCCAAAAAGGGGCAAATGCCCACACAACCCGCGCATTCTAAGCACTTTTCGCGATTATGAAGCAAAATTTTCATATCATAAATATAGTTTGACTTTTACCCTATCTCATCCATCATTTTCCGGATAGCCTCACCGCGATGGCTCATGGATTTCTTTTCAGAAAGTTCCATTTCAGCGAAAGTTCGCGAATATCCTTCGGGAATAAAAACCGGGTCGTAGCCAAAACCATTTTCACCCACAGGAGCAAAGGCAATAGAGCCACGACATTCGCCTTCAAAAATCCGAGGTTCCCGATTGTTCTCGATGACACAAAGAGCGCACACAAAACGCGCACGGCGATTCGTTTCGCCATCCAATTCTTTTAAGAGTTTTTCATAATTTTTGCGATCATCTCCATGAACCCCTGCATAGCGGGCGGTGTAAATACCCGGTGCCCCTCCGAGTGCTTCTACCTCAAGGCCCGAATCATCTGCAAGGATCATTGCATTGAGACCACGCGCTGCAAGCCATGAGGCGACCGCACGCGCTTTGATTTCGGCATTCGCGGCAAAGCTCGTTCCATCTTCGATGATTTCTTCGTTAAAACCGACTTCTTGGAGAATCCGAAAATCATAAAGATCCGTTCCCATCGCATGAGCAAACTCTTTTATTTTACCCGCATTCCCTGTAGCAATCACTACTAGTTTTTTGTTATTCATATAAGGGCGCCTCTAAAAATTCATTTTCTACAAAATTGGCTGTGACACATCGCCATAGTTCGTTGCTCAAAGTGGCGAATAACACATTATTGGCCACTTTTCGCGCCTGCTCTGGCTCGGCCTCGCTCAATTTTGCGGTCGCAAACCAATTTTTAGAGGTGCCCATAATTTCCAAAAACTACTCAAGTGCTTCTAATTCTTTTTGCAATCCAGGAATACGTTCAAATTCTTCATGGTAAAGAGCACTGACTTTTTCACACAAAAGTTCCAACTTCGCTTGCGCTTTTTTATTGTCTGTCTCTTTGCGAAGTATTTGAATAGTGCGATCAATCGCGTCTATATCCGAAGGGTTCGGGTATGGTTTCATAAAGTCATAAAAGCGCTTCATGCAAACTTTATATTCCGCCTCATCACTCACTTGGTAAAGCAAGTAAGGCACAACACGACCGCCCAACAATTCCAACAGATTTCCGATAAAAGTATTCAGTGTTCCTTCACCCGGCAAGAATTCTCCAGTCGCTTTCAACTTTGGAATATCAACTGTTTCATTGCCTTCAATTTGGGAAAGAATTTCGTTGATATACTTTTGCTCTATCGATGTCTGCTGTTCACGATACTGCGCTTGATAAAAAATCGGAAGGCTCGTAATGCAAAGATGCGCCTGACTCAGACCGGAAAATTCACCAATGTAGTAGATATCCGCATCTTCTTGCAAAATCTCATCTTCGGTATCGCAAAAAATAATTTTCGCTGGTACTGGAATCACTTCCATATTAGAGAGTTCATCGAGGCGTTCGCGGAAGGCCTCTGGGTCCATTCCCTCGGGTATTTCTCCGCCCTGTTCCTTAATGTGCTCGATCATCTCGGAGATGCCATCATTCATGGATTCTCCAAGTTCGTGTTGCATAAAATGTTTAAAAGTATCGTTGGCCTTAAATTCCCCTTTCACCACCAACAAACCATTGCGCACCATGCTCGCAAAAGGGAGATGTCCCGTCTCAGGATTCACTGAAGGCCTGATTTTCGCATACACCACTAATCGACCACAAAGTTCGAGAGGGTTTCCTTTTTTTTGCACAACACCTAACATTAGACACCCTTTTTTTCTGGATAGAAAGTACTAGCAAGGATACCAATTGTGAGAGACACAAGAATGATACCTAAGCTCAATAAGCTGGGAATTTCATAAAATTCGACAATCAACATCTTTATCCCCACAAAAGCGAGCACCACCACCAGAGCATTCTTGAGGAACCGGAACTTACCAAGCATGGCTGCCAAAGCAAAATACAAAGAACGAAGACCAAGAATAGCCATGATGTTGGACGTGAATACCAAGAACGGATCCAAAGTTACAGCAAAAATGGCAGGAATGCTATCCACAGCAAAAAGCAAGTCAGAACTTTCAATCACAATGAGGCATAACAAGAGTGGAGTCGCGACTCGCTTACTGTCAATCTTCGTAAAAAAATGGTGTCCATAAAAATCATGCGTTACTGGAAATAATTTCTTTGCAAAACGCAGAAGCATATTTTTTGACGGATCTAAGTTTTCCTCTTCTTTGCTCATTTGCATTTTGATTGCAGTAAAAATCAGGAATACGCCAAACACATACATAAGCCATTCGAATTTACCAAGGAGGGCAGTACCTCCAAAAATAAACACTCCACGCAATACAAGAGCTCCCAAAATGCCCCAGAACAGAACACGATGCTGATAAATCCGAGGAATCCGAAAGTAACCAAAAATGGCTGCCATCACAAAAATATTATCAAGAGAAAGGGACTTTTCAATAATATACCCAGTAAGGTACTGCGTTGCGGCCTCTAAGCCGGAAACGCTTGCCGCCCCTTCATGAAGACCAATCCCTAACCAATGATTGTTGTAGGCAAAGTAAATAAAAAGATCAAACAATAAAGATGCAGCAACCCACAAAACGGTCCAGCGCAAGGCCTCTTTGACACCGATTTCATGATCTTTTTTATTCAAGACACCTAAATCCAAAGCAAGCATTCCAAAGACGAGGGCAAGAAAGCCCAACCAAAACGGTAACATCAAAACTCCTAAAAGATTTTAATACAACTTTTCAGCGTCTATAAGATCTCCGCCTTTTTCATGGAAGAGAACCAAAGAGCCACCTTCAAAAGTTTTGAAGTATTCGGAAAGCATTTTTACTGCTTCAGTTTCTTCAAAACCAATCTCACGGTCTACATTATCTCCAATCACAATTCCAAACCGGGTAAGAGAAGGGACTTGCTTTTGGAGGTAAGCCGTTAATTCCTGAGGATCACGAACCACATTTGTCGCTGTCGGCATATCAATATTCATAGGATCTCGCGTGCTAATCAGCATGGGAAAAAGAGATCCCCCGACCACTTGACGTGTATTGAGAAACAATGTATTCCCCACAAAAATACCAATGGAATCATTTTCCACATAACGGACTTCAACCACGAAGTCACACTCTGAAGACATTTCCTTGATTTGAAGCGAAGAGGGGGCGCACGCAAGAAGTGCAAGCGAGACCAAACCGAGCAAGGTTAGAAAACTTTTTTTCATGGGGTTTCTCCTGTGATTCTCATCCACGTAATCTAGAAAGTTTTATTCAGAATTCCTAACGCTCGCTCCACGGTCTCCGACGGTAGCCTGAAAAGAGAGCTCAAAACGGTTACTTTGTTTTCTTCCGCAATGCGTTCGATTCTGGATCCATTCTGATCGCGAAGCACCAAATTGCCTTTTTGATAATAATATTGAATTCCATTCACTCGATCAAGTCGATTGAGTACGGGATAGGTCATCATTTCTCGACCAAAACTTTCGCTCCAATGAAGCTGAAATTCTTTTTCGTCTACACCGTCAAAATCAAATTCGAAACGCAATTTAAGGGGCGCACTCATGCTGCCAGTGAGGAGAGAAATGTGCTTATTTTCTCTTTCCACACGCACACAGTTGGGAATCAGAGGAAAAAATAAAAATCCAGGGCCAAAAGGCAATGCGTCTGGTATTTCCAACGGATCGAAAATGAGGTATCCTGGGTCGAGTAAATATTCTTTACCCTCGTAGGGTAAGCGAAGCGCACAATGAATATTTTTTTCTTTGCGCTTGTGCCCCATGAGCAACCGGGGAGAAAGCCCCATCATTTTCAGTTCCTGAAATAAATGCCAAGTCATGCTAAAGCAGGTTCCACCACCCATCCAGTGATCCACATTATTTTGGAAACTATCATCAGCAAGGCGTGCTTTGTCAGCAGAACCCGCTTCCGAATAGCGAATAATCTTGGTGAGGTTTTCGTAGGTGACGTTAGAAAGCGTATCGCAAAGGGAAAGAACTTTAGCCCACATATTTTTCCACCCAAATTTTAGCGCGCAAAGGATCCCGTTCTCCATAAACAATGGCTCTGCCGGAAGGAAAAAGTAAAATGCGCAACTCCCCTTTTTTGATCTCAAGTAAATCTTCTCGCAAAGTCACCGAATCCGCCATGGAATCGATCCGCTTCGCCAAATCCGGAAGATTCAGAAAACGCTCGCGACTCGGTGAAATCTGAATGGCTCCATGGCCACAAAGGGGGTTCACCAAATCCCGCGGGCCATCTAGGAATGAAAAAAATCCTCGACCGCAACAAGGGCAGTCCTCATCGCGCACCACAGGAATTCGAGTCATTTCTCCTGTCCACAAATTCATTTTTGTTAAGACAAAATTTGAAGTCGCCTCCGTAATGTCGCCTACAAAATAACGCAAGAGTTGCGTTACTTCCATCGCCGCAGAAACAGACACCGCAGCGCCCCAAACACCCGACATGTCACAAGTAGGCAAACTCCCCGGAGCTGGCGCTTCAGGGAAAACGCAACGCAAACAAGGCCCCTTATGAGGAACCACCGTCATCCACACCGAAGAAATACCTTGCACGGCACCATAAAACCAAGGGACATTCTTTTTCACGCAGGCATCGTTTAAAAGGTATCGCATTTCCAAACGATCCATACCGTCAATTACCGCATCAATATTTTCTAAAAGAGATTCGATGTTCCCTGCGTGGATATCTAATATTTTTTCTTCGATCGTAATGGAACTGTTAATCTTTCGAAGTCTTTCCGCTGCGGCACGCGCTTTGGGGCGACACTCGATTACATCGGTTTCATCAAAAAGATGCTGACGTTGCAAATTGGAAAGTTCTACCACATCTCTGTCAACGATGCGCAAAAAACCAACACCCGCACGGGCCAAAAGTTCTGCACATCCACTTCCCAGAGCGCCACAACCTAAAACCAAGACCCGCAAAGATTGGATTTTCTCTTGGCCTGCATTTCCGATTTGCGGCAAAATACTCTGACGGGAGTAACGTTTATTTTCCAATGCAGAACCCCGAGAAAATGGATTGCAAAATATCCTCGCTGGATATTTCACCGATGATGGAAGCTAGAGAATCCCGCACAATCTGAAGCTCGAACGCGATGAGTTCTACCGCAGGATTTGTATTGATAAGTTCCAAAATCCGAGTGACTCCTTCATCAGCCTTTTGGAGACAATCCCGTTGTCTTTCACTCGTGATCCAGAAATCTTCGCCCACCGCATACGGTGGAAATATGGCTTCATTAAAACCATTCTTCAACGCTTCTAAACCCTGATTGGTTTTGACAGAGATCAAGAAGTCGTGTTGGGGGACTTCTCCCTGGTTGTCAAACTTGAAGTTTTCGGCAAGA
>MNYL01000032.1 GCA_001873075.1 Fibrobacteres bacterium CG2_30_45_31
GCGTACGGAAAATGAAGTTCCCCGGAGTAATTTCGTTACGGAAAGATTTACCAATCTGACCCACTCCAAACGGAATACGCGGGCGAACGTTGTCCATAATGTTCTTAAAGTTAATGAAGATACCCTGAGCGGTTTCCGGGCGGAGGTAAACTTTGTTCCCTGCCCCTTCGACAACACCGATCTCCGTTTGGAACATGAGGTTAAAAGCACGCGGTTCGGTAAAATCTTTTTTGCCGCACTTGGGGCAGGCAATTTCATTGTCCTTCATCATCTGGGCAATGTCTGTGAAATTCTTACCGATGGTGCAGCCTTCGCCCAATTTTTCTTCGAGGAGATGGTCTGCACGGAAACGCTCACGGCACGCTTTACAATCCACCAGCGGGTCCGAGAAGTTACCGACATGGCCAGAAGCCTGCCAGACGCGAGGATTTAAGAAAATAGAACTATCCAAGCCGAGGACATCCGGGCGGGAAGCGACAAATTTTTTCCACCAGAGATCCTTGATGTTGCGTTTTAATTCGGCACCATACGGGCCGTAATCCCATGTATTGGCGAGCCCATCATAAATTTCCGAACCTGGGAAAATAAATCCTCTACGCTTACAAAGAGATACCAAATCCTTCAACGCATCCTGAACTGTTTTTGCCATGACAATATCCTCTTACTTTGGCGCGAAATATAGAAAGATGTATTTGGGAAAGAAATGCTCATTTTATAAAGTTTAAGCCCAAATAGAGGTCAGATTTTGCAAAAAAACCAAAGTTTTGAATTCTGAAACTTCGATCCTAAATACTTTGTGCGAAAATGACACCCCCTTTGATGTAAAAAAAAATTTAAGGGCAGAAAAGGGCATTTTTGAAGCGCAATCACCAATTGTATTCCTTTTAATAAATGGAGGTTTATTTCTGCTTGGCAAAGTGGTTCTTTTTCTGTATTTTACCATTTATGTTTCGTGTTGTTTTGACTATTAGTACTCTATTTGTTGCATCCATTGCTTTTGCGAGCGTCTCTACTGATGCCAAAACAGGAAGCGCAGACAGTACCGCTCAAACTGCCCCTGTTGTATCTACGTCGCCCGATACCGCAGCGAGTAAAGTATCCGGCTTGACGCCTCTGGATGGTGCACAAACAGATAGCACCCTGAGTTTCATCGCTGTCGGCGATATCATGATGGGCCTCAACTACCCTGATGATCAACCCCTCCTCCCCCCCGAAGAAGGGGTTTTGATTTTTAAAGACGTGAAGCCCGTTCTCCAGAATGCAACCATTACCGTAGGCAATCTGGAAGGCGTTTTATTGGATTTTGGGGGCCTTCCCAAAAGTTGTTCGAACCCTAAATTCTGTTATACATTCCGCACTCCCGAACGTTACGTCAAGAATCTGGTGGACGCGGGCTTTGATCTTTTGGGAGTGGCAAATAATCATTCTGGAGATTTCGGGGACACCGGTCGGGAAACGACACAGAAAGTGCTTAAAGAAGCGGGCATCGGCTATGCGGGTTTTGAAAATTCCTGTGAATCGTTTATCCTGGAACGAGGTGGCGTAAAATACGGTTTTGCCGCTTTTTCCGTTAATAGAGGCACGCTGCGTGTTACCGATTTTGAAAAGGCGAGGCAGGTAGTCTCCGCGCTGAGTACTGAAGCCGATATCGTCATTGTGAATATGCATATTGGAGCCGAAGGGCAAAAATTCAACCACATTACGCGTCAAACAGAAAATTTCATCGGTGAAAATCGCGGGAACCCTTACCTTTTTGCACGCACCGTTATTGATGCTGGTGCAGATCTCGTTTTTGGCCACGGTCCGCATGTCCCACGCGCCATGGACCTTTACAAAGGCCGATTCATCGCCTATAGCCTCGGTAACTTCGCCACCTCCACAAGTGTGAATATTACAGGAGTGAGCGGTTATGCTCCCATGGTGAAAGTGGTGACGGATCGTGAAGGTAATTTTATTGAAGGCGAGATAATTTCTGCCATCCAGCGAGGTCAAGATGGGGCTCGCCGTCCGCTTTTAGATAGTACCAATGCTTGTGTTAAAGAAATTAAAAGACTGACTGAAAAAGATATTCCCGAAGCTCCAATTATTATTCATAATGATGGCAAAATTACTCTTAAAGGCGGCGGCAAATAATGAGAATTCAATATTTATTCTCTTTCCTCATCCTACTTGCCTCCTCTCTCTATGCCCAAGAGGCTATTGAATACGGCGAAGTTTTGCCGTTCAAAGAAAACCTCGCGATGAATAGTCCTAAAGAGTCTCCACAGCCAGATATGGAAGTTGTGGGCAGAAGGACAGCGACCAATGCGATTCAACAGATGGAACAGACCTCAGAAAATAAGTCGGACGCAGAGGGAGATATATCAGATGAAAATGAAATAACGGATAGCGAACCTGAAGAAATTATAGAGGATCAAGAGACTATCACTACTGTAGACTCTACCCAGCTTCCCGATACCCTTTTTATTGACATGACGAAGTCTTACATGCCCACGGAAAACAGGCGTGTGACCTCCCCTTTTGGGATGCGCACTTACCGTATCCATAAAGGAATTGATATCAAAGTCCAGGTAGGCGATACGATTCGAGCAGCCTTTGCAGGTGTGGTTTCCAAGGTGCGTTATGAACGCCGTGGTTATGGCAATTACGTGATGATTGAACACGTCGACTGTGGCATTACCAAAACGGTGTATGGTCACCTTTCGCGACAGCTTGTCTCCGAAGGGGATACCGTACAAGCTGGTGATATCATTGGCCTCGGTGGAAATACGGGACGTTCCACAGGTTCTCATTTGCACTTTGAAACTCGTATCAATGGAATGCCTATGGATCCAGCCACTTTCTTTAATTTCGAAAACCAGACTTTTACCAAAGCCATTTATCCTCTTTCCATGCAACAAGCAAAAGCAGACTACACGGCTCTCGAAAAAGTGGCATCTGCGCGCCGCTATCACAGGGTTCGTCCCGGAGACAACTTGGGCAAAATTGCACAGAGGAATGGTATTTCCATCGAAAAGATTTGCCGCTTAAATGGCATTAAACGAACAACGGTATTGCGCATAGGCCGTATGTTACGCTGCTCGTAACAAAACAGTCCTTATAGCATATCCGAATAATCCTCGATTTTGAACACAAAAAAACGCCCCATTAAGGGCGTCTTTTATTTTATGATCCACTACACTTTACTTGGACTCTATCTCCGCGTTTTTAACTGCATCTGGGAGAGGTTGAGATTCAAAGGTGAGTTTGCCATCCGCGAGGCCCACCTTGATTGTCGAAAAGTCCATATAAGTGCCTAGCAACAAGCCTTCGGCAATGTCGTCTTCGACCAACTGCTGAATGCTCCGGCGTAAAGGTCTTGCCCCAAGCGCAGGGTCATAACCATGATCCACGATAAATGCTTTTGCCTCTTGAGAGACTTCCAGCATGATTCCCCGATCGGAAAGACTCTTCTGCAAGAAACTTAAAAGAATATCGACGATGGTGATAAGATCTTCGCGAGAAAGGCTCTTGAAGACAATCTGATCGTCAATACGATTCAAAAATTCAGGCGTGAAAATACGTTTGACTTCTTCACGGATGGTGGACTCCATACGCTCGTAGTCATCAGCGCTACTCAACTTGGTGAATCCCATACCCGTGCTGTGTTTCACTTCGCGTGCACCCACATTTGAAGTCATAATGATGATTGTATTCTTAAAGTTGATCTTGCGGCCAAAACTATCGGTCAATTGCCCATCATCCAGAATCTGCAATAAAAGGTTGTAGACATCCGGGTGTGCCTTTTCAATTTCATCAAGAAGCACCACAGAGTAAGGATGTTTGCGCACCTTTTCGGTGAGCTGTCCACCCCCTTCTTCATAACCCACATATCCCGGAGGAGCACCGATCAATCGCGATACACTGTGTTTTTCCATGTATTCGCTCATATCGATACGAATCATCGCATCTTCCGCGCCAAAAAGAGCCAGGCTCAACACTTTCGCCAGTTCAGTTTTTCCCACACCAGTAGGGCCTAAGAAAAGGAAACTCCCCATAGGCCGCTTTGTATCGTGAATCCCTGCGCGTGTGCGACGAATCGATTTGGCAATCACATCCACAGCCTTATCTTGGCCTATGATGCGCCGTTTAATTTCTTTATCCAGATTAATCAGTTTTTGAGTTTCCTCGCCAGCTAAACGAGAAATAGGAATGCCTGTCATTTTACTGATGACATCACGAATGTTATCTTCATCGACCACAAGACATTCGGTCTTTTTCTTTTCTCGCCAATTGTCTTTAATTGTGGTAATTTCTTTCTGGAGTTCTTCTAAAGAATCCCGATAATGAGCGGCACTTTCAAAATTTTGAGCGGCGACGGCTTCATCTTTTTTATGATTCGTTTCTGCGAGTGCTTTTTCTTTATCGCGGAGTTCCGGCGGCACCGCCATACTCGAAAGGCGTACGCGTGCGCCCGCCTCATCCAGAACATCAATGGCCTTATCTGGTAAGAAACGATCACTCAAGTAGCGATCCGCTAAAAGTACCGCAGAACGAAGGGCTTCTTCGGTATAGCTTACCTTGTGATGTTCCTCATAACGCGCGCGAAGTCCATGCAAAATCGTGACGGATTCTTCAGCCGTGGGAGGATTAATCATGATCGTCTGAAAACGACGATCCAATGCAGCATCTTTTTCAATGTACTTGCGATATTCATCAATGGTCGTAGCACCAATGCACTGGAGTTCACCACGAGCGAGTGCTGGTTTAAAAATATTGGAAGCATCAAGACTCCCTTCAGAGCCACCCGCACCCACAATGGTATGAAGTTCATCAATGAACAGAATCACCGCGTTTTCGTTGCGCTGCAGTTCCATGATCAGGCCTTTCAGACGTTCTTCAAATTGCCCGCGGTACTTGGTGCCTGCGACCATTGCCGCAATATCCAAAGTGATCACACGCTTATTTTCCAAAATTTCTGGAATTCTTTTCTGAATGATTTTCTGTGCAAGGCCTTCCACAATGGCAGTTTTGCCCACGCCCGGTTCTCCGATGAGAGCGGGATTGTTCTTTTTGCGGCGACAAAGCACCTGAATCAATCTTTCAATTTCAGATTCGCGCCCGATGATCGGATCTAATTTGCCTTGGCGCGCCATTTCTGTGAGGTCACGACCAAAATGCTCAAGTATCGGCGTTTTGGATTTGCTTCCGCTGCGAGGAGCGGCCATGGGTTCATCCGGGTCCATTTTGCCCGGGCGCGCATCTTGCTTCACTTGTTCGATAATCGTTTTGATGGCGTCGTATTCCACACCTGCAGAAGTAAGTGCCGCAGCAGCGGCAGAATCACTCACTTTCAAAAGTGAAAGCAATAAATGTTCGGTGCCGATATAATTTTCATCCATTTCCTGCGCTTCTACAGCAGAAGCCTGGAGCACCGCTTTGGCGCGAGCGGTAAACGGGACCATTTGCTGACCACCGATGGTCATCATCCCACCTGCAGTACTTACGGAGCGCTCAATGTCTGCGGCAAGGGCCTCTAAATCAATACCACTCTTTTTGAGACCCGCGGCGGCAATACCGGAGCCTTCACGAATAATTCCCAAAAGTAGGTGTTCTGTGCCCACTTGGTCATTGCCAAGGCGCACTGCTTCTTCGCGAGCAAACTGTAGTACCTTTTTAACGCGGTCTGTAAATCTTCCTTTCACTAGCGAACCTCCTATTCAAAAGGGACAATCAAGCCACCCTGCATGTGAACACGGCGGGTAGCATAGGTTGCCATTCTTTCATCATGAGTCACAACCAGAAAAGCCTGGTTGAACTTCTTATTCAAATCAGCAAAAAGTTCATTGAGCATAAGCGCATTGGATTCATCCAGGTTACCACTCGGCTCATCCGCAAAAAT
>MNYL01000137.1 GCA_001873075.1 Fibrobacteres bacterium CG2_30_45_31
AACATCCCTATCGCCCTTCATTTGGACCATGGTGATACCTTTGAACTTTGCAAGTCCTGTATCGATATGAGCTTCTCTTCTGTGATGATTGACGGTTCTCACCACTCTTTCGAAGACAACATTGCTCTTACTAAGAAAGTGGTTGAGTACGCTCATCAGTTCGATGTCACCGTAGAAGCCGAACTCGGCGTTCTCGCCGGTGTGGAAGACGAAGTTTCCTCTGCTGTTTCTCACTACACCAAGCCAGAAGAAGTGATCGAATTCGTGACCAAGACAGGTTGTGACTCTCTCGCTATCTCTATCGGCACTAGCCATGGCGCAAACAAGTTCACTCCGGCGCAGTGCACTCGCAATGCCGATGGTGTCCTCGTTCCTCCTCCACTCGCATTCAACGTTCTCGCTGAAATTGAAAAGAAGCTTCCTGGCTTCCCAATCGTATTGCATGGTTCTTCCTCCGTTCCTCAGGACAAGGTCAATATCATCAACCAATACGGTGGCGCTCTCAAGGATGCCGTAGGTATCCCAGAAGAACAACTCCGCAAGGCTGCAAAGTCTGCTGTTTGTAAGATCAACATTGACTCCGATGGTCGTCTCGCAATGACTGCAGCAATCCGCGAAGTTTTCGCCAAGTCCCCTGCAGAATTTGACCCTCGTAAATATTTGGGCCCAGCCCGTGAAAGTTTGAAAGAACTCTACAAAGCAAAGAACCTCAACGTTCTCGGCTCTGCAAATCGTGTTCCTTTTGTGAAATAATTTTCACCGCTATTTCAAACACCCTTAGGCCGATGGTCTAGGGGTGTTTTTTGTATGTGATAAATATTTTTTTGATTTTTTTTTGATTCTTGTACTTTCTAGAAAACGAAATATTTATCTTAAAAATATCATTCTAGAGGTTTTATGTTCTGGTTACGCTTTATTGGAGCTATACTGATGGTATGTGGTATCGTTGATATCACACTCTATCGTTTTGCTCATATAAACTTTCTAGGCATCGCATGGTCCGCTTACGCATTGGGTTTATTGGGTCTTTTTTTAGCCGAAATGGGCACAGAAGAAGTCTCAGAAGAAAAATGAAAAACATTTGTCCCCATTGTGGTGCAGAACTTGCCCCAAAGGCGATAGCCTGTCAGAGTTGCGGAAGTGACGCCCAAACCGGGTGGTCTGAAGGAGCTTCTGTGGATTGGGAACTTCCTGATTACGATGAAATCATTGAAAATGAATTTGGAAATAAAAAAAAGGCTCATTGGCCTGTTATAGTAATTTCTTGCATATTGGTAGCGGCTCTCATTATTACCTTCACAAGTATATTCTTCTAAACGCTAATCTCCTGTTTTATCTTTTCAGAAATCTCAGCGGCTAAATCAAAGTCAAAGTCTCCGATAGCATCATGAAGACTTTTTAATTGAGTTGTCAAAGACTCGCTATAATGTATTTTAGAAACGGAATCCAATAATTCACGACATTGAGCTGGCGCACAATCTTCAATAAATGGAGCTAGTTCTTCAAGCATCGTTCTGAGCTTTGTAACTCCATCTGGATCTTCTAGCAAAGGTCCTTCATTCACGTCAACAACTTCATCCATGGCAGAGGGCAACGCGATGCGAATCTGCTCAATCAAGACATTCAACAAAGAATCAAAATCGACAAGTTTGGCAAAAACGTCTTTATCTTCAACAAGGCCCAATTCAATTTCCGCCGCAAGAGCTTGCAAACGTTCGGCTCCAATAGTTCCCCCCATTCCCTTGATGGTATGTGCCATTCGCATGGCGGTCTCTTTATCCTTCTTCTCAATTAAAGCGCGAATTGTGGAGGCATAATCGGCAAAATCAGTCACAAAACGTTTCAGCACTTTGACATATATCTGCTTACTTCCTGCGGAACGATAAAGTCCAATAGTAGGATCAAAATTTTGAATAGAGGCAAAGGCCGCGAGGAATGGATCTTTTTTTGTTGCCCCAATTAGCTTAATGGGTTCGGGCTGATCTTGATCTGGATTGTCACTCATCAAAGGTAGCCACCGCGCTAATTCTTGGTATAGGAGATTGGGATCAATGGGTTTAGTAATATGGGCGTTCATGCCCGCAGCAAGGCTTAGTTCTGCATCTCCTTGTAGAGCACGAGCACTCATAGCCAAAATAGGCAATGATTTAAATATAGAGTTAGGTAAGGCTCGAATCAGTTTTGTTGCAGTCATCCCATCCATCACTGGCATTTGCAAATCCATAAGAACCAAAGCATAAGTTTGTTTCTGAACTTGCTTAACGGCCTCATCCCCATTCCCCACAACATCCACTTTCAAACCCACATGATGCAATAACTCAATTGCCAATTCCTGATTCACCAAGTTATCCTCAGCCAACAATATAAGAGCTTCTTTAAAGACAAATTTCTTTAATTTTTTGTCCTTCCCTTCTGATAATCCATGTTTATAGCCAAAAACGCCGAGAATGGCATCTACAATATTTGTCGATTGGTATGGTTTAGAAATAAAGCCCTTAAAACCAGACAGAGCTGCCTTTTGAAGAGTTTCCTCATCATTCTGAGAAGAAAGCATCAATAGACTTGGCATATTTCCACTGCGTTCATGAATTTTTTCAGCGGTTTCAATCGCAGTCATCCCTGGCATTTCCGAGTCCAGTAAAACCAATTTATAGGGATCATTTTGCTTTTCCGCCAGATCATACATCACAAGCGCCTCATTCCCCGAAGAGGCGACATCTACCAGGAAAGACAATGACTTCATAATTTTCTGTAAAATTCGAAGTGAAGTTTGATTGTCATCGGCGACCAAAGTTCGCATACCACATAAGCGAGAATCAATTGAATTTTCGGGTTCCTTTTCTTCTTCATAGGGCAAAGTAACGGTAAAGAAAAAACGGCTCCCCTTCCCCACTTCACTTTCCACCTGCAAACTACCACCCATTAACTCGACAAGAGACTTAGAAATCGCCAAACCTAAACCAGTGCCCCCATATTTGCGAGTAGTCGAACCATCTGCTTGGCTAAACATTTGAAATAAACGATCCATCTGTACTTGATTCATCCCGATTCCAGTATCCCGCACAGCAAAAAAGATGTCAACAGAATTTTCACTTTTACGAGTCAAATTCAACTCAAGGACAATTTCCCCTTTTTCGGTAAATTTGCTCGCGTTATTCACCAAATTCGTCAAAACCTGAGATAAATGAAGAGGATCGCCCAAAAGTCTAGAAGGAACCGCAGGATCAATATCTGCAAGGAGCTCAATGGGGCGCCCCGCGAGACGCACTTCTGCAAGCGATAAAACATCATCTACAGTATCACGCACAGTAAACGGTATGGATTCCAACTCCTGCTTCTTCGCTTCAATTTTCGAAAAATCCAATATGTCATTAATAATTCCTAACAATGACTTAGCAGCACGACTGATCCTATCCACATACTGATGCTGGCGAGGAGATAGATCCGTTTCCAACGTAAGATGTGACATTCCAATAATGGCATTCATCGGAGTTCTGATTTCATGACTCATATTGGCCAAGAACTCACTTTTTGCCTTTGTCGCTTTTTCTGCTTCTTCTCGTGCTTCCACAACTTCGGTAATGTTCGAAAGCGAAAACATATAACCAATAATAGAGTCTTTCGCCATCAAAGGAACGGCTTCTGCTCGGCACCAAATCTTCTCGGTTTTCTTAATAACCATGGAGAAATTACCAGTCCAAGCTACCCCTTCTTCAAAAACCAAAGAAGGAAGATCTAATATGTCTCGCGGAACACCCAGAGATTCAAAATCATCATAACCCATTCCAATAAGAGATTTCCAATCTCTATCAAAAATTTCGCCAACACGTCTTGACACATAGTTAATCTTCAAATCGCTATCAAATATTATAAGAACTGAACGGGAGGATGTCATGACGGCATCAAGAATCGAATCCTTACGCACCACACTCGTTTCATCAGATACTAAAAAGAGAAAACGAATAGAGGCATCGTCTTCTACCAGAATACGGAAGGTTATATTCCACCAAAAAATTTCTCCCGTTACAGATTTTATAGGCAAAAGAATGCGACTTTCTTCTTCACTTAATGTGCCACCCTTATTTAAAACGTGTAACACAAATTCACGATATTCAGGATTCGGAATAATATCCCAAAGACTTTTACCTCGCAAATCATGCCAATTTTCGATTCCTAGCATTGTTGCAATATTAGCGCTTGCATGCAAAATTTTATAATCAAAATCGGTAAGCATCAAAGAAAGGAATCGACTCCCGAGCATCGTATCAAAAAGAGTGCTCGAATCTACACTTTCCGATAAATCATCTGAAACCGTATATCGAAAAAGAAATTTGCTCATCGCAAAAGTCACAAGAATAAGCAAACCTAAAGTGATCCCCGCAAAAAAAATCAATTGACCACTACGATCCTCTAACATCGCCACCGCTTTATTGTGTGGCACAATGTATATCAGATGGAAAGGCATTTTTTGTAGCGGTGCCATCATGGCCGTATATTCCCTTCCCAACGAATCCGTAAACTCTATACTTTGGACAACTCCAAATTCTGCGGAATCAACATCAAATTTTCCAGAGGTATAAGCCAGAAGGGAATAGACACTGTCAAGAGTAATAGAACCTAAATTAGTTTGATAAGGAAAATGCGTGAGAATACTATCTGCCGTATTATCGACAAGCATCGTAATACCGCCACCCTCTTTTGAAAGCATAGACAAATCACCACGCAACTCATCAAGATCCAAATCTTGAGCCAATACCCCACGAACTCTATTTCTGCGATCCCAAACGGGATAAGACATAGTTAAAACTCGCTTCTTTCCTTTCCCATTAACATTAGGGCCAGAAAAAGCCAAACCTCGATTGCGATTTGCCTCTAAATACCATGCCTTGGTTCTGGGTTCAGCATGTCCTGGGTCCAGTTTTAGGCCTTTGCCACTAATGTAGGCTCCATCAGAAGATCCGTAATAAGTATCCACGATGATCGCTTTCCGTGAAGGAAAACTCAAAAGTTCCCATCTTATGCTAGAATTCTTCGGCTGACGAACCTGTATTTTTTTTTGGAAGTCCTTGAAAGGAGCCACATATGAATTGATCGATTTTTCAAAGGATTCCGTAAGTTGTACAAGCGTTTTTCTCGACTCTGTATAGGCGGATTCCAAAAGGAACGAACGCAAATACATTACAAAAGCGATAAAACAAAGAATAGACGCTAACAGGGTCGGAAGAGAATAGACCCACAATATGCGTTGTCTTAAACGCCGTTTGCGTCCTAAATGCTCACTCAATCGGTAAAATCCTTATAAACGCCTGGAAGTTTATCCGCGATTTCTTTAAATGCGTCAACTATATCGGGATCAAAATGCGATCCGCAACCCTCAAGGATAATATTTACAGCATCCTCATGGGACATCGGTTCTTTATAAACTCTTTTTGATACCAAAGCATCATACACATCAGCGACCGCCATTAATCGAGCGCCGATTGGAATATTTTCTCCCTTTAAACCCTCTGGATAACCTGTACCATCCCATTTTTCGTGATGGCTTTTCGCAATTTGGGCAGCAACAATGACCATCGGATCATTATGAAGTTCAAACGTCGCTGATTCCAGCACTTCATAACCCAAAATTGTGTGTCCTTTCATTTGATCCATTTCTTCGGGAGTCAAACGACCGGGCTTCCTCAAAA
>MNYL01000178.1 GCA_001873075.1 Fibrobacteres bacterium CG2_30_45_31
AAAAACCGAGAACAACGCCAAAGCTCGCTTTGCCACGGCTCCGACTCAGCAACAGAACGAGTTCACTATGGCGAAGTATTTGTTGTGGTGTCACGTTTTCCATCCTCACCCCTGCGGGGCTGCAAATCAGCTTTGCGAAGCCTGATGTTCCCCAGTGGGAGCGGGGCTTCGAGGGCAATAGAAAATGACTTTTTAGAGGTGCCCGGCAGCCTGTTCCTGAACATTCCCAGGCCATATTCAATCGACTTTTATATCTTGAAACTACTATGAACGAAAATAACGTGGCTGTCATTGGTGCAGGCATTACGGGTTTGACCGTTGCCTTTTATCTAAAAAAACAAGGAATTCCCTTTACCATTTTTGAAAAAAATGCCCGTGCTGGTGGAGTGATTCACTCCATGCAAAAAGACGGTTTTATTTGGGAAACAGGCCCCAATAACGCCGTCATAAGCAAGCCCGAAGTCCTAGAACTTTTTGAAGATCTCAACGCACTTTCTCTACTCGAAACCGCACCGAGCCTCGCTGGCAAACGTTACATCTGGAAAAATGGCAAATTGCACGCCATTCCGAGCGATCCACTCCACGGGCTCATCACACCACTTTTTTCCTTCCGTGATAAATTCGGACTTTTGCTGGAACCCTTTCGCAAAAAGGGCACCGACCCTCAAGAAAACCTTTCCAGCTTTGTACGTCGCCGTCTCGGTAATTCCATTCTAGACTATACCGTAGATCCCTTTGTCTCCGGGGTGTACGCCGGCGATCCAGAGGTACTCATCACCAAATACGCTCTCCCTAAGCTTTACAACTTGGAACAGAAATACGGAAGTTTTATCCGCGGTGCTATCCAATTGATGAAACAACCCAAATCGGATCGCGATCGCAAAGCCACCAAAAAGACATTCTCTGCGAAAGGCGGACTCAGTAGCCTAGTGGAGCAGTTAGTAGAAGCCATCGGTCAAGATCACTTTGTTTTCGAATGCGATCATCTGAAAGTCACCCCCAAAGAAAAGGAATATTCCATTTCTTGTTCTCGCGGTGAATTGGGCTCCTTCACAAAAGTGATCACCACCTTTGGTGCAAACCACATCTTTGATGCGCTGCCATTCCTTACGGGGAAAGGCTTTGACGATGCAAGCGTGGTGCGCTATGCGAAGGTGGCTGAAGTCGCCGTGGGTTTCAAAGAATGGAAAGGGATTCCTCTGGATGGATTTGGCGCCCTCGTGCCCTCCAAAGAAAAACGCGATATCCTCGGCGTCCTTTTTATGTCTTCCCTTTTCCAAGGACGTGCCCCAGAGGGCGGTGCCATGCTCGCCACCTTTGTAGGCGGACTACGTCACCCGGAATTCGTTGCCTTGGACGACGAGAGCCTCAAGACACTCGTCAAACGGGAGCTCATTCAAATGATGGGAATCCCCGACTTTTCTCCAGATATTTTTGAGATCAGTCGTCACGAGTTTGCAATTCCTCAATATGATATTGCAACCCCTCACCGCATTGCCGCCTACGATGCAATCGAAAAAGCCTATCCCGGATTACTTCTAGGGGGCAACGGCATCGGAGGTATCGGCATGGCTGATCGAATCAAACAAGGTCGAGAACTCGCCGAACGAGCGCTCTATCTAAATTCAACTTTTTGAGAAAGCCGCGACAAATGTTCTTTTTTTTGTATATTTGGCGCACTCACACCTGCCCAGGTGGTGGAATGGTAGACACTGGGGACTTAAAATCCCTTGATCGCAAGGTCGTGCGGGTTCAAGTCCCGCCCCGGGCACGTTTCTATTTTGGTTTATGGACGGTTTTGTTTAAATTGAGAACATCATGATCGAATTTTATCCCAACACTATCTATTATCCCCGCGAAGCGGTCGAAGCCAAATTTGAAAAAGGGGAGTTAAAATCCACAGAGAAACGTCTCTTGGAATTTGCAGAACGTCATCGTAAAAGAGTTTGGGTTATTTCGAGTGAGGACAGCGTCAATCCTGATGACGAACTCCTCTTGGATAATCTGCGCGCTTATCTTCTCATTCGGGGTTCATTGCACCCTGCCGCAGAAATGGGTGAACTCATCAAAGAGATCAACAAAGAAGTTTGGTACCGTAACGAGACTCAAAAAGAACAACCAGAAGAAGTGGCTGTCGATTGGGAAGAACGTTATGCGGCCCAATGGCGCGAAGCGCGTATGTTCGAAGCATTTGTGCTCATTGAAAAAATGCGCAGTCAGTTGATCGCTATTTTGCGTGCAACGAATCAGTAAAAAAAGCAACTGTTCTTTTCTTAAAAATTAATCAACAGACTTGATTAAAAGCTGGATGTTACGGCGTCCGTTATAAATGTTCCATGTCGGTTCAAAAGACACCCCGATACATTTTTCTCGCTCATTGATCTTAGCCTTCAAGTTGGGCATCCCAAAAGCGATGGCAGCAAAGGAATGGCGACCATCTTGGGTGAGTTCTAATTGCAAGTGTCCGCCACGAACTTCACGTAACTTAGACACTCGCACCTTTTCTGCGTGAAACACCGGGTAAGGGAATTTACCCCCGAAAGGCTCTAAATCGTGGAGACACTCCATGACCGTCGAATCTAATTCTGCAAGGGCAATATCCAAATCAGGGCGCACCTCTGGTTCGGAGATCGCTTCATAATTCTGGTCCGTCGCGACAGTTTGCAAACGAGTGCGAAGCGTTTCAATATCATTTTGACGAACACTAAAACCCGCCGCATTCGCGTGCCCCCCCCACCGCAAGAAAAGATCGCGGCACTCAAAAAGAGCCTTGTGCCAATTGAATCCCAAGACAGCGCGCGCAGAAGCGTGGGCAACACCGTCTTCTTGAACAGAGAGAACCGCTGTCGGTCGATTAAACGTTTGTGCAAGCTTTGCTGCCACAATACCAATAACGCCCCAATGCCAGCAGAATCCATCCACGACAAGCACCTGAGGGAGAGTATCTCCATAACGGGCCTTGACCCAATCCATGGACATTTTTGAAATTTCAGCTTCTTTCTTTTTTCGATCATCATTAAACTTGTACAGCCGCTCTACCATGGCGGGCGCCATTACTTTGTCATCACAAAGTAAAAGTTCGAGAGCGGCATCTGGTTTTTCCATGCGACCCGGAGCATTCATCAAAGGCGCAATGCGGAACAGCACATCTTGTCCGCCTACATGTTCGGCGTTATCTAACTGGCGGTGGCATAACTCACGCACACCAGGCCAATCGCTATTATGCATACGGGAAAGCCCCATACGCGTCATGTAACGGTTCTCTGGCGTCATCGGCATCAAATCGGCGAGGGTTCCCATGGCCACCAAATCCAAGTAACGCTCTGGATTTTGTATCCCCAAACGACCAAAAAGTGCACAAATTAATTTATACGAAACCCCCACACCGCAAAGGTGCTTATTGGGGTAGGAGCAAAGTTCTTGATAGGGGTCCAATAAAACATCCGAAGGAGGAAGCCCATCGCCAGAAGGTTGATGATGATCCACGACCATCACACGCATCCCTTTTTCTTTGGCGTAGGCAATTTCTGCATTCGAAGTAATACCCGTATCGACCGTCACCAGATGGGTCACTCCCTGCTCAAGCATTTCATCAACGATTGTAAGAGAAAGACCATAGCCAGAGGCAAAGCGACAAGGAAGACGCCACATCGCATTGATCCCCACTTCTGCAAATCCCCGTTTGAGAAGTGCGGTGGCAGTCATTCCATCCATATCATAGTCACCAAAAATGCAAAGCGAAACTCCAGGTTTGCAAGCTTCCATCACCCATTCCATGGCAGCGTCCATGCCACACATCAAAAAGGGATCATGTACACACGAAGATTCACAATGAAGTAGCGCGTATGCATCAGGAATCGAGTTGCATCCACGACTCACCAACAAACGTGCAATCAGATGGGGTAGTTTTAATTCTAACGCGATGGTCGAGGCTAGAAGTTCTTCCGAAGCATTCATTATTTATAACCCTCGAACAATTGAATTGCCAATGTTTGTAACGCGACCGTCGGCGTATTTTTGCGACCCACCACTTTTTCAGTGGTCGCGTCAACTTCAAGGAGTGCATTTTGTAATGCCGTAGCACCCCAATTGGCAATTCCCAATTCTTTCAAAGCAGAAGCCACTTGTGGCGCACGCGGTGGAGTTCCCGCCATCATTCGCACCACATCAGAAATCAGAAAGCTCACCCGATTAAGCAAAAGACAAGCATCATCGGGGTCTTTCAAGTTCTCCCCTTCCATAGCAAAAAACAAATCAGAATAATTCCCTTGAACCGAGTATTTCAAAAAATCCAACGCAAAAGAACCGTGCTCCGATTCATGGAGAGCATAAAACATCGCTTTTCCAGGAGCCCCCATCGCCATGCCCAAAGCATCAGGGGAGGCCGATTCCCCAGTCGTATTCACCACAATTTCTTGCACCTCACTATCGAGGAGAGAGGGAAGTCTCAGAGAAAGGCAGCGACTCCGAATTGTCTGCAACAAGCGTTCACGAGAAGCTGTGGTGAGAATAAAGTAGGTATTGGGGGGAACTTCTTCTAAAGTTTTCAAAAAAGCATTGGCCGCAGACTCGTTCATGCGTTCCGCTTCTGCCACAATCACAAAGTGCACACGATCCCCAGTCATTGCAAATTTAGAAGTCATGTGCCGAATCTGTTCCACCGAAATTTGCGCGATTGAAGACAAGTAATCCACAGTATAAGGGTTCTCAATAATCTGTGAAACGTAACCCTTCAAATAATCTTCCACCGTTTTGCTAGTGCTACCGAGAGAGGCCTCCGTGGCAGATTTAGCATTCGCTTCTTTTGTTTCCAAAGGAATCACCCAGCAATCCACATTGCCAGGGTCCACCGCCATTTTGCAGCCAAAACAATGCCCACAAGGGCGTTTGAGAGGGTCGGTACAACAAAGTGCTTGAGCCAGTTGAAGGGCAAGCTTTTTCTTGCCAATGCCTTTGGTTCCCTCAATGATCACCGCCTGCGGAAACCGATTTTCTTTAAGCGCAGACACCAAGCGATCCCTTGCCGGGGCCTGTGAATGGGGGCCTTTTAAGTCAAATTCAATCATTTCGTTTTTAACCACTGTAGAGGATCCAAAGTGCGGGTCCCTTCGCTTATCTGAAAATACAATTTAATTCCATTCAATGAGGCAAGATCGCCCACTTCACCGATTTCTTCACAATTCCGCACTTCCATACCCTCTTTAACGCGTATCGAGTTCAAATGTCCATAAACAGAATAAATACCACCCTCATGTTCAATAATAACGGAGGGACCGCGACCATCAATTTCCGTGACCATCACCACTTTCCCCTTCGCCGCAGCCTTGATCGGGTTACCACGCTTCCCTCGAATTTCTATGCCTAAATTTTTGGTCATAATGTGAAGCACAGGGTGTTCATGAGAACCATACTCACTAATAATGTCGCCTTGGAGTGGCATACATTTGGGGCCCACCGCCGCCATGACCGTACTCGGCGTAGTCTTTATTTTTCCCTTAGGCGCACTCTTTTTCTTTTTTGCTTCTTCCAATTCTTTTTTGCGTTTCTCTTCCAATTTTTTAATCAATGCAAGCATCGTTTTTTGGTTACGTTCAAACTCTTGGAGCGCTTGCTTTTGCACGTTCTTATCTCGCTTGAGTGTTTCAAGGACGGTTCCCTGATTCTTAATTTGCCCCACAAGGCCTTTTTCTTCTACCGCTTTTTTATTCCGCAACGTCCGCAGTTCTACCAAATGGGCCGACT
>MNYL01000169.1 GCA_001873075.1 Fibrobacteres bacterium CG2_30_45_31
CAACCAGAAGCCGGTTCCCTCCGGGGAACATCAGGCTTCGCAGAGCTGACCTTTGGTCGGCCCCGCAGGGGTGAGGATGGAACGATGTGGCACCGCAACACCAGAAGCCGGTTCCCTCTCGGGGAACATCAGGCTTCGCAGAGCTGACCTTTGGTCGGCCCCGCAGGGGTGAGGATGGAACAACGTGACACCGCAACAAATTGGCCGCGGTACATCGCCATAGTGAACTCGTGCAAATTTGTGGTCACAAACCAATTTTTAGAGGGGCTCTTTATTTTATGACCTTGCATTCACAAATTGAATATTAAAGTTTTTTTTACAAATTAAAACCAGACATAACCCTCGTTTATGAAAAACAGGGGACTTATATATTTTAGTGCGCAAATTTGGAAAATAGGGAAAAATGGCGAAAATTAAAAGCCCGGGAGGCTGATGTTGTTTAATCTGAGATCTTAAGTCTATAGTTCCCAAAACCAGGTGATGTAAATATTTTTTTATGGACTGATTGTCCATAGCATCTGAGGTACATTTCTGTATACAAGCGGGTTTTGAGTATAAATATTAATTTGTGCATATTAATTGAGAGAATATAAGGAGGTTTTATGAAGTATTCTTTTTTAGGAAGTGCTATAGCTGTGCTCTTTTTGTTGAGCTCGGTTAATGCGTATACAGTTACAGGTTTTGTAAAAAGCGATGAAGGCAACGCCGTTTCTGGCGCTAAGGCTTTATTGCTAAATAAAGGCAAGTCTGCAATAACCGATGCAAATGGCGGATTTACCTTGCACGAAGACGAGGTGCCCGATGCTATTCCTTCCTACTCCGCGTCAACACCTGGCTTTATAAGTATACAAGGCTCGGTGCTTTCTTATTCGCAGAGCGGGAATGATCTGGTACAAGTGCAAATTTTCGACTTGATGGGAAACCAACTTTTGAGCAGGGATCTGTCGGGTTCGGGCTCCGTGAATCTCGAAGGGTTTGTGAATACTCACGGTACTTATTTCGCTAAGGTAAAAGTCGGCCACGCCTATCAGAGCGTCAAGTTTTCAGCCTCTGGCAAATATAGTGGCATTTACAGCGGGACCCAGGGCAGAGCTATCTTGAAAAAAGCGGGCGAAACCGATGTTCTTCGTGTAACGGCTGATGGTTATGATACCTTAAGTGTGCCCCTTTCCAACCTGGACACCACTCTGAATCTTACATTGACCAAGACGGCATCGGAGTATTCCTTTGGTTGGGGGCTCAAGAACGATCCTGTCCCCACTCGCGGCTGCGGAAAAGACTTGACACTTCAGAAATCCGGCAACTTCGACTGGAACTGGAGCAAGGGAACACGCAACATCAAAATCAATATTCCCGACAATTATGACAAGAACAAACCCTATCGCTTGGTATTCGGTATGCATTGCATGGGTGGCTGGGCCGGCGGAGTTCAGAGCGAAGGTTACTATGGCATGAAACCGCTTGACACGGAGAATTCTACCATTTTTGTGGCTCCGGAAGGCAACGGCGGCTATGCTCCTTGGGGCCAAGATGACTACACCCTCTTCGATGAACTGCTCTCCATGCTGGAAGGTAACCTTTGCATTGATTCCTCTCGAGTATTCTCTTCTGGATTTAGCTATGGATCCATGTTTACCAACGGACTTTCCCGCAATCATCAGGCGGTGCTTCGTGCGGTTGCCGTGTACGAAACTGCTGACCAGAACATTTGGCTCCCTGAACCCAAGGACCTGCCAATCGCTTGGATGGGCGTTCAGGGGCTTAATGATGAGCTTTGTTATCCTTATATGGGACGCAGTGCTCGTAATCTCGCCCTCCAGCACAATAGTGCCGAGGGCAAGGACGCCACCCAGGAACAAGCTCAAGAAAAGAATGAAACCACCCACATTTGCTACAACTACCAGGATGTGGACTCTCGCTTCCCTGTGCGCTGGTGCACCGATAATGCGGGCCATATTTGGGACCACAAAGATCAGGGACAGACACAGAGTTGGGTGCCTGCATCTACTTGGGAGTTCTTCACCCAATTCTAGAAATTCCTTTTTCTCTCTCATGAAAAATGCCCACTGGCTTAGCCGTGGGTATTTTTTTATAAAGTTTAAGCCCAAGTACTCTAGAATGAGAGTGCTTAAGAGTCCCTTTGTGCTAAGTCATCCCCATCTTTATGGAGCCTTTCCATAGTCTCTGCATTGGAAAAAAACACCTGTTCCGTCCGCCAACGCCCGATTCTGGAGAGTCTCGGAAATAATGGAAGATCAGGTTGATGCCTGGGGATTGATAGCAACAAACTCTACGGATTCAGCATCCGCTGCCTCAAAAATTAAAACTTAATAGCCAGGGCGTGCCCGGCCCCCAGAAACCACAACGGAACCCTGGCCGGTCGGGTGCTACTCGCCCGCGATAACGTGCTCCAGCCATTCAAATCGCGGGTTCCCCGGGCTTCGGCGCGGGCTAATGCATCCCCTAAGTTTCCTGCCGCCTTCGAATCCCGGCACATTCGTGTAACGCCCCCTCACGCAACGCCGCACGACCACCAATAAAACATCCTTTTATCGAATCGCCTTTTTAGGACAAACGCCCACACAATCTCCGCACTGGGTACAATCGGGATGGTGAAGTTTATCACCCTTGTAATCAGAAGGCACCAAACCCATAGGGCACTTCTTTTCGCAAAGAGTGCAGGAAACGCAGGCAGAAGTCACTTCCAGGCGATGGCTACGTTTGTTCACGCGGGCAGCGAGAGAAGAAAGGGTTCCCATCGGGCAGAACGCACACCAAGTCCGGTGATTAAAAAAGAGGGCAAAAATCATTCCCGCGAAAGTCGTTAGAACAATGATTTTGTAGAATATTTTACCGGCACTTTGCCATGTGAGTTCAGGGGTAAGATAAATATTCAGACCGAACATGGTGAAAATAAAAAGAACCATGAATGCCCGGAAAGGAGCCGACCTCAAAAATCGCGGCGGATTCCTTTTCCCGGAAAATCGGGACACCACACGATCATAAAAGCTGCCGCGCGGGCAGATATTGCCGCACCAAAAGCGACCCTTAAAAAAGGCCATCACCACCGGCCCCACCATACAGATTATAGCCACCAAAGCAAAGCGAAAATCAAACAAACCCGCTACAAGGAAAGTAAAGAAAAAGAGAAACGAATATTTTTTCCAAAACTGAACTAATTTCATAGGGAAACTCCAAAGAAGATTTTCCACTAGTTAGCTATTAGGGCGCGTCATTTCTGTGATAAGGTCACATGGATTCAACGTTTCCCATGGTATTCCCCGATTCATTTCGCTTTTTTTTTCTGTCATAGCCCAATCTTACATCTTTTACTCTCGCCAATTCTTTTAGAGACTCTTTGAACATAAGAACATCTCTAAAAATTAGTTTGCGAGAGACAAGATCGAATGAATCAAGAAACAGAGACTATAGTCGAACCATGCATAGCCAACACTTAGTGACTCTGATCCCTCATAGATGTTTTTGTGAAATGAGTGGGAAACACGAACACTTGCGCTTCAGCGCTTAGTGAGAATGATCCCTCATAGATGCTTTTATGAAATGAGTGGGAGCAGGCTTGATAATTTCTGGGGGGAGTTCATCATTGCATATTTGTCTTTCTTTAAGAAAGAGCGCTAACAATTTGGGAACTATTCCGTTTAAAACTAGGCTCTTGGGAGAAACCGGCAAAAAATATCATCGCCAAGGAATCGGCACACGTTACGATGAGCTGTTGTTCAAATTGCTGAAATAACCTCTATTGGGCATTTTTTCCGTAAAGTCATTTCTAGAAGCGCTCATAAGCTCTTTCTGTGGCATGTTTTTTGCTTATTCTTTCGCGGATCCTTTTTAAAGAAGGCCATCGTGAAAAACGCTTTACTCATTCCTCTTGTTTTGTTCCTCGCCAAAACTACGGCAGGGATAGCATTTGCTGAAAAGACGGCAGAACATCTCTCGTGCCAACATTTTTCGGCATTTCAAAAGCGCCAGCCGCTTTGGCTTTTTTCACGACAGCGATAAACTCTTTGTTTTTTCTTTCTCTTGAGACGAAAAACCTTATCGCGAAAACGGGAAAGGTCTTTGTGTTTTTTTAGAAACGACAAAAAAGTCTTATAATGCATACAAATTCACAAAAATAAAAATGATCAGCTATAGGAGATAAATTCGATGTTAAAAGATGCGTTGCCACAGATTAAAACTGCGCTACCAGGCCCCAAAGCAAAAGCCATTATTGAACGCAGAAAAAACGCCGTTCCCGATTCCATCCGCTGTGCTTATCCCTGCGTCATCAGCCGTGGCGAAGGGGCGATGATCGAAGATGTGGACGGCAACATTTTCCTCGACTGGGTCGGGGGTGTCGGTGTATTGAATGTAGGCTACAGTCATCCCGAAATTGTCAAAGCCGTTCAGGAGCAGGCAGGAAAATATCTGCATGGGATGATGAACATCGTCACCCACGAAGGGTATATCGCCCTCGCCGAAAAGATGAATGAAATCGTCCCCGTTCGCGGTAAAACGAAAAAAACTATGTTCGCCAATTCTGGTGCGGAAGCCATCGAAAATGCAGTGAAAATTGCGAAATCGAGCACGGGGCGACCTAACATTATCGCATTTTCCGGCGCGTTCCACGGGCGAACGCTCCTCGCCTCCACCATGACCTCCAAAAAAGCCTATTCCGTGGGCTTCGGGCCCTTTCCGGACGGCATCTACCGCGCCGAATATCCCTATCTCTACCGCGCACCGGAAGGAATGAGCGAAAAAGAAGCCATTGCTTGGTACATCGGGCGATTGGAACGCGTATTTGAAGAATGTTCTCCCGCAGATCTTATTGCCGCTTTTGTGCTAGAGCCCGTGCAGGGAGAAGGCGGCTTTGTGCCGGCCCCCATCGAATGGGTCAAAGCCCTCCGCAAAATCTGTGATGATCACGGCATCTTAATCATTGCCGATGAAATCCAGACCGGTTTCGCGCGCTCTGGAAAAATGTTTGTAAGCAACTACTGGGCCGAAGCGGGATGCGCCCCAGACATTCTCACGAGCGCCAAATCGATTGCGGCCGGTGTTCCTTTGAGTGCCATTACCGCGAGTAGCGAAATCTTTGGAAAAGTCCGCCCTGGAATCATCGGTGGCACATTCGGAGGGAATGCTCTCGCCTGCGCTGCCGGGTTAAAAGTTATCGAAATTGTAGAGAGAGACCACCTCTGCGAACGCGCCCAAGTCATTGCAAAAAAATGCGAAACGGCATTTTGTTCTTGGAAAGAGAAGTACGAACAAATTGGCGATATTCGTGGCATCGGTTGCATGATGGGCATCGAATTTGTAAAAGACAGAAAAACGAAAATACCCGCAAGCGAACTTGTCGCAAAAATTATCGCCAAAGCCGCATTCAAAGGCCTCATCATTGAAGGGGCGGGAATTTATGGAAACGTGATTCGATTCCTCTCCCCGCTAGTCATAACGGATGCGCAATTAGAAGCGGGACTTGCCATCTACGAAGAATCCATCAAGGAATGTGCATCGGTGTCTGATCTTTGCTGATACCCGCATAAACGAAGGAGAAAAATCATGTCTGAAATGAGTATCAAACTGAACCTCGATAAATACTGCATCGAAGGAACCGCTATTCTGGTCATTGATACCGTAGAGAAAACTGTT
>MNYL01000186.1 GCA_001873075.1 Fibrobacteres bacterium CG2_30_45_31
AAGGGAATGATGGCGATGACATTCACCGAATTCCCCCCTCCCGACCCTCGTGTCCTTGCTGAGATTACGACACTGGCTCCTTATCCCATGAGATATCTGGGGGTAACGCCCCTCCAGGCGGTAGTAGAGCTGGGTTCAGGAAATGCTGAAGTTTGTGCGGAACGCGTTCGTGAAGTTTTTAAGGCTTTTGCGAAACGTGGAACGGCAACCCTTTAGACATTTAACCGATCGCCTCAGGGCCTTCTTCGCCTGTGCGAATGCGAATGGTCTGTTCCAAATCCAGAATGAAAATTTTACCGTCTCCCACATGGCCAGTCTTAGCCTTGCTGGTAATAGCCTCAAGGACTACTGGAAGATAATCGTCATTGATGGCGATTTCAATTTTGATTTTGTGGAGCAGACTTCCGCTTTCTACATGGGAACGATAGACTTCAGAAATTCCTTTCTGGCGTCCGCGACCCATCACTTCCGTCACCGTGACAAGATGGACTCCCACATTAGTGAGTTCATCGAGGACATCATCAAGGCGGTCAGGCTGAATAATGGAAATAATGTATTTCATAATGAGAGTCCTTAATCAATGATGGTATAAGCGGATTCTTTGTGTTGAGTCAGATCCAGGCCCACACTTTCTTCATGTTCAGAAGCGCGCAACGGCATTACTTTATTCACCAGCTTGAGTAGAATAAAACTCACCACCAGAGAATAGACTGCAACCAGCATGACGGCTTTGATTTGCGAAACAAAAAGAGCCGATTCCCCATAAAGTAATCCGATTCGTCCATTAACGGCGGGATTTGCAAAAATGCCAACGGCCAAAGAGCCGATAAAACCGCCTACGCCATGAACGCCGAAGGCATCCAGAGAATCATCCACGTGAATACGGGGTTTGATAACCATAACCACCAAGAACGGAATAAATCCTGCGAAAAAACCGATGGCAAGGGCTCCCCAAAGATCTACGAAACCGGAAGCGGGCGTGACGGTCGCAAGGCCTCCTATGGCACCCGTAATGGCACCGAGTAAGGTGGGTTTCCGGTTAAAGATCCAGTCCAGCGCGGCCCAAGTGAGCCCAGCCATTGCTCCTGCAACATGCGTTGCGATGATTGCGGAAACAGCGAGTGGACCCGCAGATAAGGCACTTCCCGCATTAAAGCCAAACCAGCCAAACCACAGAAGTCCTGCACCGATGGCCGCGAGAGGAAGACTATGAGGGGGTGACATTTTCGCTGGATATCCTTTCCGTTTTCCGAGAAATAAAGCGGTGGCAAGTGCTGAAAAACCAGCAGTCACATGAACGACGATTCCACCTGCAAAATCCACGGCGCCTTTGCCTCCAGGATTTGCGGATCCGAGAAAACCACCGATGCCCCATATCCAGTGAGCAACGGGATAATAAATAGCAAAAGACCAGAGAATTGAAAAAACGAGAAACGGGATAAATCGCATCCGTTCCGCAAAAGCACCGATAATGAGAGCAGGGGTAATCACCGCAAACATCATCTGAAACATCATAAAGAGACTATGGGGAATGGTTGAGGCATAGCTAATTCCGGTTGCCGCATCTTGGTGTGGAAGAAAATTGCTGACATGGCTCAGGCCGAACCACGATGTGTCTCCAATGACCCCGTGAACATCAGGGCCAAAAGCAAGACTGTATCCAAAAAATACCCACAGAAGCGAAAGAACAAACATCAGTGCAATACACTGCATAAAAACAGATAAAACGTTCTTTTTACGAACAAGCCCTCCATAAAAAAGAGCAAGGCCTGGGAATGTCATTAAAAAGACTAATGCCACGGACACTAGCATCCAAGCGATATCGCCGCTGTTTAAGGGATTTGTGACTTCTGGAGTGGCGACAAGGGCAGCAGGGATTTCTACAGGTATATTGTTCAGAGAGGGAGACGTGTCATGGACAGAGGCAAGTGTGCTAGATTCTGTAACAGGCTGAGAATTTTGCGACCATACAAGAGAACATAAAAAGAAAAGAACCAAAGCAATATTACGTTTCATGTCGACCGATAAGCAATTTTTGTGCCAGTTAGCAATTGCTAAAATCTGCAAATAAACAGCCTTGAATATTTCAAAAATTACAATAACGTATGCTTTTTAAAAATAAGAATTCAAAAATGTATTGAACTGATATTGGTATTGGAAAAAGGTATTCTTAGAATTGAAAATAAATGAACGGTTGTGAATCTGCGGTTACAAATTGGTAAATAATGAAAATAATGCTTGCCGTGAGTGTAAGAAGTAGTGGCATCGGAATGCTTGCAAAAGTAATGCGGTACCGACGTTTAAAATTATCGGGGAGCCAGTGGATGATCATTCCAATAGCGAACACGCCTATAATATTGGCATATTCTGTAGCCATCTTGGGTACTAACATCCACTCCCAGGGATTTCCAATCTGATTGATCATGTTGGTCGCGGTTTCCCAAGCGACTTGGTTCGCTTCGGCGGGGTCGAGATTGGAGCCTGAACGGAAAAAGAGTCGTGTAGAGGTAATGAAAGTAAAGGTGAGCCCGATATTCCATGCGGCGCGAATCCATAAAATCGTTTTGTCAGTGAATAAACGGAAAATCATATTGGCATAAACGCCCACAAAAATAATACCGCTCCAAACCGCAATGATCGCTAAAAGTGGATGATAATTAAGCTTACAGATAATGGCTGCGCCCGCAGAGATAATGAAAATCAAAATGGCACGCAATTGAATCGAATGCTTGACCCATACTTTCTGGACAATCATTCCAATTCCATTTAACCCGCCCCAAATCATAAAATTCCAACTCGCTCCATGCCACAAACCGCCCAAAAGCTGTGTGGTCATGGCATTCATGTGCGTCGTTATATTTTTGCGGGAATCCTGTTTGAAGTAAGCAAAAATGGCGAGGTAAACATAGAGAACACCGAGTCCCAACGCGATCCAGAGACTTCCTGAAAGAATAATCGCGATGGCCGAAATAATGGCGATCCAGAAGAAGGTGCCGAAGGAAGCTCCACGATTTCCGCCGAGAGGAATATAGAGATAATCTCTAAGCCAAGAGGAAAGGGAAATGTGCCAGCGACGCCAGAATTCTGCGGGGCTTTGCGCTTTGTAGGGAGAATTAAAATTCTTAGGTAGACGAAATCCCATGAGTAAAGCCACACCGATTGCTATATCGGTATAACCGGAAAAGTCTGCGTACACCTGGAGTGAGTAGGCAAAAAGGGCCAGTAAATTTTCAAATCCAGAGAATAATAAAGGCGATTCGAACACGCGGTCTACGAAATTAGAGGCCAGGTAATCACTCATGATAATTTTTTTCGCGAGGCCGTTTAAAATCCAAAAGACAGCGATTCCGAAGGTGCGTTTGGGTAGAAAAAATTTCTTGTGGAGTTGTGGAATGAACTTGTTTGCACGAACAATCGGGCCTGCGACAAGTTGCGGGAAAAAGGTGAGGTAAAAACCAAAATCTAAAAGGTTGTTGACGGGTTTGATTGTTTTGCGATAAATATCCACGCAATAGCTAATGGCTTGGAATACGAAAAAGGAAATACCCACAGGGAGAATAATAGTGTCAACGGCGGAATTAGATCTGAAAAGAGTGTTCCCAGCGAGAGCAAAAAAATTATAAACCTGTAACTTGATGCCAAAAAGTTGATCAATCAGATTTAAGAAAAAGTAGGCGTATTTGAAATAGGCGAGAGTGAATAGATCGAGGGCCACAATCCCTGCGAGAGCGGCCTTTTTGCCGCGAGGTTTTTCCAGTTTGTAGACTAGCTTTCCACCCAAAAAGTTAGCGACAATAGCAAAAATAAGAAGGCAAACATAGCTTCCACTGGTTTTATAGTAGAAGAAAAGACTGACAAAGAGTAAGAAGGTATTTCGAAGAAGAATCCTTCTATGCAAAAGGGCGAAGAAAGCAAATACAAAAGCAAAAAAAGCCCAGAAATAAAACTGCGTAAAGAGCAGAGGTGAATTTTTATCAAATGAAAAAATAGGGAGAAGTGTGAGAAGAATATTGTGGATCATTGAGGAAACTCCTCTGCAGGCAAAATAGCAATGTGCCGCGTGTAGGCCTCAATGATTGCTCGGTAGAAAAGATCTCCTAAAAGGTTATACCCAGCATAGTTAAAATGCACTTTATCTTTTTTGGCGAGATCCGCTTTTTCCCATTCTGCCATGGATCCTAAACCACCCATAATGGCAAACATATCCCAAACGCCCGCATGGTATTTTTCTGCCATGGTGAAAAAGGCTCTGCGCGCCATTTCTCCATTGGGCTGCAATAGAAAATTATTTTTTTTGTCTTTTCGGAAGGAATCGTTATTGGTGGTAAAAAGAATGGCTACGTCTGGGGCAACATTTCGAACGCGCGCAATAAGGGTGTCATAATGGGCACGAAAAAGTTTTTCATCAAATATATCGACGTTCGCATCGTTAATGCCAATGGAAAGAATGAGTAAATCGGGTTTTAAAAATTTTAGATCTCGTTCTAAATTTTTACAGGCGAGATAAGCGGGGACGTTTGCTCCATTGATCCCAATAGAAGAATAAGAGATTCCAGGGTTATCGTTTGTGAGTAAAATTCCAGTCAGCGTGAAAGTGGGATAGTGAATGTTTGTATCTAGAACTGTTTTTAACGTATCCGTATTGAGGGAATCAATGCGGAGGCTTTGTTTTTTCAACGAATCTTGAAGATCTTTATTTCCCCACTGGAAAACGATGGTGAGAGAATCTTTTGGGAAAGAAAGATTAAATACAAATGAATTACTTAGAGTATCAGGAGTTCCATGAATAAAGGTCGTGGCATCTAATTTTATGACGGGCTCTACAACTCCATGTTCAGCAAAACCAAAAATACGGACATTTTTAAAAAACCAGATGGGGGAGGCATTGTACTTGTTAAGTAAAATGGTCGCCTCTGCATTGGGGTCACTCGTGCTCGCCGCAATTCCCAAAAGGCCTAATGGCTTGGTGATATTTTTGAGCACACTCTTGCTCATGTCCCATTGTCCTTTGTAGCTAGAGGCATAGCTTGAGGGCGTGTTTGTTTTGGCGACAGAGAACGGAAAAACGAATCCGCGACTGGCCGTAAATCCAGGATAATTTTTCACTAAATTTTCGCGAACGCGATTGGAAAAAACGTCTGCTTGAATATGGGATCCACCCAAGTGGAGTATGTTTACCTGCCCTCGATTATTAAAAACCAAGGAATCCATTTTTTGGTAGAATAAATTATAGGAGGAATCTCCCTTGGGAAATATAATGTGATTCTTGGAGCTATCAATAAAAGAATAGGTTCCCGTCTCTAGGGGATTAATGTCTTTAGTGAGGCCCTTTGCCAAGGTAATACTGCTTAAACAAAAAAAGACGAAGAAAATAATTTTGATGTATAAATTCTTGTTCATGGCCCCTCCACGTTCTGAGCATTCGAATTTGCTTTTTGAAGGGTATTCAAATCAATCATAATCAGAGTGTCGTCATCATCGATAAGGATTTCTTTGCCTGCTTCTCGCTTCAGTGAGGCCTTTGTAGAATCGGCGAAACTACGAATTTCTTTGAGTTTATGAGCGTTGATGTCATGCGCTTTGCGAAACTGATAATAGTCGAAATGCATTTTGAGGGCACCAAAAAGAAGATCCCCCAT
>MNYL01000258.1 GCA_001873075.1 Fibrobacteres bacterium CG2_30_45_31
GTCTCATAAATTTTCTCCATGTGCAAAGGCGAAGGAACCCCAGAATTGTAGAGGGCGACTGCCACCTCATAGGCATTCGTGTTACCGCAACGTTCCCCTAATCCGTTCAGAGCCACTTCTAATTGGGTGGCTCCCACAAAGAAACTTTCGACAGTCGCTGCGGTGGCCATCCCCAGATCATTGTGACAATGTACCGAAATGGTAATGTCTTTAGGCAGTGCATCCACGACTTGCTTGACTTGGTTCACATACAGCATGGGGTGGTAACGTTCCACTGTATTTGGCAAGTTAATGGTGGTCGCCCCAGCAGCAACGCAAGCCTTCAGCACGTCAAACACAAAATCCATGTTGTCCAGGCAATCACCAAAGTGTTCGGCACTAAATTCCACATCGCCCTTATTCCCAACCAGGGATTTGGCAAAGGCAACAGAGTCTACGGCACGTTCCTTGACTTGTTCCGGGGTCATGTGCAAAACGTTTTCCATGGACAATTTACTCGTCGCGAGGAACACATGAATACGCGGATTTGGAGCGTACTGAACCGCATCCCAAGCGCGTTGAATGTCGGCGCGGTTGCAACGAGCAAGGCTTGCTACAACGACCTTTTGGGCGGACTCGTCGCCATTTTCTGCCATAGAGGCCGTGAGTTTTGCTATTCCCATGCAAGATTCAAAATCCATGTCGGAAGCGGCCGCAAAACCGACTTCTACCCCTTGAACTCCCAGTTTCAGCAATTGGAGATAAACTTCTTCTTTTTGAGCATTATTCCATGGTTGTGCCAAAGCCTGATTTCCGTCACGCAGGGTGACATCATAAAAAAACGGGACTCGTTTTTCTATTGGCGTTACTGTATCTTTCACTTTTTTTCTCCTTGCCCTATTCAATGGGGTGGACCTTTCCTAACAATAACAAAGCCCACCTCAAAATGAAGCGGGCCGTTATATAACATCCTTAAACCAGCGCTTCAATTGCGATACAAGAGGAGGCCTAGAAGGATGTTTTGGTTGATCATGGAACCCAATATAGATTCGCTTTTAAAAAAAGACAAGGGGGAATTTTTAGGGGATACAAAAAAACGCAACCATAGGTCGCGTCTTTTGATTCTACAGTGAATAGTTCTGTATTTAGGTGAAGCACTGCATGGAGAACACGAGCACAAAAAGTGCCACGGTTTCAACAACGCCCAATACCATGAAGTAAACAGCCATTCCTTTACCGGTTTCTCCCATGGCATCGCAAGCACAGGCCGCAGCCTTACCCTGTAACCAAGCGGAAGCCCCCATACCGATACCGCCGAAAATCCCGGCACCCAGATAGGCCGCCCAGTTGCCCGGGTTGGTTTTGATGGCTGTCAAAATAAAATTCATTAAAAGCATCCCATAAATGGTTTGGGAAAGAGGAGCGCCCACAAAGGCGAGAAGCGTAAATGAAGCGCTCTTCCCTTGTGCAAAAGCCTTTTTCCAAGCGCCAATGGCAGCAGCACCAGCCGTACCTGTTCCCAGAGAAGACCCAACGGCGGCCAGTCCGAGAGCTGCTGTGGCCCCCATTTTTCCGAGTGTGATCATTGTTTGTTGATCCATTATGTTATTCCTCTTGAGTTTGGTTAATTACTCTTATGCTTGGAAAGCGGTGCGAAGTTGTAGCCACTCCACTGCAATTCCATGTGGTTTGAAAATTCTAGGGTATTTAAACGAACGGCGTGCACGGCGACACCCATAACGCCGAGAGCGATGTTCAAAGCATGTACAAAGAATAAAATGAAAGCCGCCGCAAGGATCCCCCAGAATGACCCAAAGAGTGGAGAAAGCATTCCATTAAAGGCTGCCGCAATGGCCGCACCGGACATTCCCACGGCAAAAAGACGAATATAACTTACAACATCCACAAAGTTACTCACCAGGTCCAGTACAAGCATCGGAATGGAAATCCAATCCTCTTTAAGTCTGCTGGGTGGTACCCGAAACAGAAGTAACAGAACAACGCCTACCACAAAAAGCGGTATGGTGAAGCTTGGCAATGGACGATTTAACACCATAAATCCTGCAAGGAAAAACATCACCCAAGTGGTACAAAGCCAGCCGATTTGGGCAATAGCCGTGGTACTTTTTTGCCGAAGTTTCACAGTGAAGTTCCATAGATGCGCAATAGAAAGGTGAGTGATGGCAATACAGAAGCAGAAAAGCTGAAGGTTTGCCGAAACACGAATCCAAAGCAACGCATTTTTCAAGAATTCCGGTGTCCACGACATTTGGGCTAGGTCCATAAAAGCGGGGTTGAATCCAAGAAAACTATCGTTGATAAGTCCCCAAATAATGGTTGCAATGCTCATGATTTCCATAAACCAAAAGCCCTGCGGTTTCGCTTTCGGAAATTTTTTCCTCGCGAACAGTGTGAGGCCGAGAAAAAGAATGCCGTATGCGGTATCCCCCACAATCATCGCAAAGAAAATGCTGAAAAAGAGAAGAAAAATGGCAGACGTATCCACTTCGCGGTATCCAGGAGTAATGCCAATGATATCGTAAAGGAATTGGATGGAACTGACTGTTTTTTCTTCTTTAAGAAGAGTCGGCACATCATCATCGGCACTAGGATCTTCTACTTTCAGACCCCAGCCAAACTTGGGTGCCGTTTTTTGAAGTTCTTCTAACCGAGGAGTGGGGCAATATCCCTGAATCAAAGAGACTCCAGCTCCCTCGATCATGCCAGAAGAGGCCTCTTTCAAATTAAACTCATCTGTAGTGCAAGCGAGCGTCTCTTGCACTTTTGCACGTTCGGCAGCAATTGTCGAAAGGGCATTTTCACAACGGATAAGTTCTTTTTTCGTTTTTTCAAGCTTTTTCCGAAGATCAACCAAGGAAGCCGAAGGCAAGCCCATATCCGCAGCATCCGTTACGGCAACAGGAGTTTTGCCGTAATTGATCACGGCAAAAGAATGCCCATTGGCTCCTTTTCCAAAATCTTTGACGATAGCGACGCCATCAGGATTTGGTGAATGGCCCTTATGAGCTTCGTAAAGCCGAATGCAAACCCCTTTTGTTTCAAGATTTTGAATTTGCACTGGTGACAAATTCTGGAATGCGGAAAACTTTTTAATTTCGAGCGTCATTTGCTGAATGGAATCTTCAGCACTTTTGCGCTTGAGAATCAAAGAATGAATCTGTGTGACAAGGGTCTCTCCATCTTCAGAGAGAGGCTTTGCCTCTTTGGATGCCTTTTCAGGCAAAGAATCGAGAGCTTTTTTTACCCTTTGCACTGCTGTTTTGGCTGCCAGATAATCGTTCCCTTTAGGTGTTTGCAAAGGAACTACGTGCATAATACCCATAGAACGGAGCATTTCAAGGGATTCGTCTTTGAGGGCATCCAAACAAAGTACCGTGACTTTTTTCATTGGAGTAATCATGCGGCTTTACCCCCATTTTCAGCAATGGCTCGAGCGATACTTTTGCCTTTAGCAAGTTTCGAGCGAGCAACGCCTGTTGTCTGCTGATCCCCTAAGAAAATATTGATCGCACGAATATTCTCTTTAGCTTCGGGAATTTTGACTTTTTCAAAAAGATTAACGCGTTGGCTCGTGGTACGAAGCTCTTCTGAAAGAAGGGCGTATTGTTTTTCTAACACGCGGCGTTCCAAACGAAGCGAAATTAAATTTTCCAAAGCATGGATTCCATCATCCAGCCAAACGGGCGTGGTAAAGAAATCAGGGACGGTGATGCGGAAATCAACGCCATCAAAGAGAGGGATATCTACACCCGCAATATTACCTTCGCCTTCGCGAACTTCCGTAACCGATAGGTAACTGGACCAATCAATAGGTTCAGCATAAAGCTTAATCCACCCCGCCATTTTTCTGCGGAGCGCTTCTTCTTCTTCGCGCTTTGCTAACACCTTCGTTTGCAAAGTCCGCATCTCCAATTGGAGTTGCTGCTTTTTCAGGAGAAGCGTTGGCAAATAACGCTTAAAGCGCTTGAGCGAATCTCGCTCCGCTTTCAGTGCGTTTTTTGTGAGTTTAACCTTTGCCATCTTACCCCTTCTTGGGCCAATATTCGTTAATCAACTTTGAAGGAATACCTGTTTCTTCTGGATTGAAACAATCCGCCAAAATAGTCCAGCCCAGATCCAGCGCGCGTTCCAGAGGAATATTGACCGAAAGATCCATCATCTCTTTTTCAAAACGTTCGCCATATTTGAGCACTTTTTGATCCCAGCCGCTCATACGGAAACCCATGGATTGCTTTTCGAGCGTTTCGCGGAAGCTCGCATAGAGTTGAATCATCGTGTTGGCGATGGTGCGGTGATCGGAACGAGTTTTGCCATTCACCTGCTGTTTTAGACGTGACAAAGAACCGAATGGTTCGATGCGGCCTTTGCGCAGATAGAACTGACCTTCGGTGATGTAACCTGTGTTGTCGGGGACTGGGTGGGTCACGTCATCGCCCGGCATTGTTGTCACAGCGAGAATGGTAATGGAACCGGAACCTTCAAAATCCACCGCTTTTTCATAACGGGCCGCAAGCTGCGAATAAAGATCACCTGGGTAACCACGATTGGAGGGAATCTGTTCCATGGTGATAGCAATTTCTTTCATGGCATCTGCAAAATTCGTCATATCGGTGAGGAGAACCAATACGTTCTTGCCCTTGGTGGCGAATTGTTCCGCAACAGCGAGTGCCACATCCGGAACGAGCATGCATTCCACAATTGGGTCGGAGGCGGTATGGACGAACATCACTGAGCGAGAAAGAGCGCCATTTTTTTCGAGGAAGTCTTTGAGATAAAGATAATCATCAAATTTCAACCCCATGCCACCTAAAACGATCACATCCACTTCTGCCTGCAAGGCGATGCGCGCGAGTAGTTGGTTGTACGGTTCACCGGCAACAGAGAAAATCGGCAGTTTTTGAGAGACGACGAGGGTATTGAATACGTCAATCATCGGAATACCGGTACGCACCATGCGCGTTGGCACAATACGTTTTGACGGATTCACGGAAGGACCACCAATAGGTACAGAATTCTCTTCAATGACAGGACCGTTATCGCGAGGAACCCCGGCACCTGTAAAAACACGCCCAAGCAGGGAATCACCAAAAGGGGTATCCATTGGCTTTCCAAAAAATCGCACCTGAGATTCCGTTGAAATACCACGAGAACCTGCAAATACTTGTAAGTCGACCATATCGCCGTCAATACGATTGACGCGGGCAAGAGAAATTCCCTGTCCACTGGTCACCTGAGCAAGTTCCTGATAGGCCACGCCCTCGGCTTTCACGGTGATTACGCTACCGGCAATACGTTCAATGCGATGATAAACCTTATACATGGATTTCGGCCTCCGCAACAGACTTGAAGATCTGAACTTCAAGGTTCTTGAATTCCTGTGACTGGAATTCTACGCGGTTCCAGTCTTTGGTAATTTGAGTAAGCTTTAAGAAGAAACTACGGGCAACATCCTTTTCCTTAAACGTCATCGGCGTTTTGAGAATTTGGAAAACTTTCCCGAAAAGATACTTTTGGCGTTCTGCGGAGCAGGCCGAATCAATATCATTATAAGCGTCTTGTTGGAGATAAACGGCATCCAAGTATTCGGACTTGAGATAAAGCACGAAATCTTCCATGGAGGTGCCTTCTTCGCCCACCACCTTCATCATCTGGTTCACGTCTCCGCCTTCAGCAAGAATATGCCGAGCGGCACTCACTTTAGCGACGTCAATGATGCCTTCATATTTTGACCAAGAATCCAATGGATGAATTGCGGGGAATCGTCTTTGATCGGAACGTTCACGGGAAAGTCCGTGGAAAGCGCCCACCACTTTTAATGTCGCTTGGGTCACTGGTTCTTCAAAATTACCACCCGCAGGGGAAACGGTACCACCGATGGTGACAGAACCCTTAGTGCCATCCTTGAGACGAACCACACCACCGCGTTCATAGAAGCTCGCAATCACAGATTCCAAATAAGCAGGGAAAGCTTCTTCACCGGGGATTTCTTCAAGGCGTCCACTCATTTCACGGAGCGCTTGAGCCCAGCGAGATGTCGAATCCGCAAGAAGGAGCACATTGAGTCCCATTTGACGATAATATTCAGCGAGAGTGACACCTGTGTAAACGGAAGCTTCACGTGCGGCTACCGGCATTGAACTCGTGTTACAAATAATCAGAGTCCGCTCCATGAGGCTTTTTCCGGTACGCGGATCCAGAAGATCTGGAAATTCGCGAAGGGTTTCCACCACTTCACCGGCACGTTCTCCGCAAGCGGCAAAAATCACGATATCCACATCGGCGTAACGGCTGGTCAGTTGCTGAAGTACGGTTTTACCCGCACCAAAAGGCCCAGGAATACAGTAGGTACCGCCGCGCGCGACTGGGAAAAAGGTATCAATGATTCTCTGTTGAGTCACCATTGGTTCATCGGGCCGGAGGCGTTCCGCATATTGCTTGATCGGAATTTTGATTGGCCAGAACTGTGACATTTTGGCGTCAATAATCTTGCCTTCGCCGTCTTTGAGGGTCGCGATCACATCTTCAATAACATAATCCCCTTCGGCAAGAATGGATTCGACCGTAACGGTCCCTTGAATTTTGAACGGCACCATAATACGGTGCTTGAAAATGCCTTCGGGGACGGTTCCCAGAGTCTCGCCCGCCGTAAGCTTATCGCCCACTTTCGCTACTGGGGTAAATGTCCACTTTTTACGACGAGGAAGGGCGTGGAGATATTTTCCACGTTGCAGGAAAAATCCGCATTCAGTAGCAAGGCGTGGCAAAGGATTCTGAAGGCCATCAAAAATTTGTGTCAACAGCCCAGGTCCAAGTTCTACAGAGAGAAGTTCACCCGTAAATTCGACGTCATCACCCGTTTTGAGTCCAGTAGTATCTTCAAAAACTTGGAGTTCTGCATAATCACCGCGAATACGAATTACTTCACTTTTGAGTTTAACGCCCGAGGCAAGCTTCGCATACGCAACTTCGTTCTGTACAACAGCATCCGTGAATGCAACACGGATAAGGTTTCCGTTGACGCCAATGATTTTTCCGTTAGTAGCCATTGAAGATGAATCCTCCGATCACCCCTGCACCATGGCAGGGTCGTTGTCATTAATTGCTTTCAGGACAGCTGCGTCACCCGCTTCTTCTGTCATGCGGGCCCAGCGTTCACAAATCATGAGTTTAACCGCAAAAGCGTAAACATGTGCCATTGTCGTTTCGCCAACACCCGCAATTTCATCCACTACCCAAAAACGGGCGCGGTCAATGTCCTGTTCTTTTTCGAGAGGGTTGGTTTTAGAAAATGCATCGGCGATCATTTTGGCAAAAGTGGCATCGTAGCCAGGGAAAGAACGCTCTGAAAAACGAGCCTCCGGGCCCCAAGCGTTTGCTCGTGAGCGCCCTGAAACATTTTTCATTTGGATTTCGTGAGCTTGAAAAGCCGCAACAAAAGAATCGTCACAGTCACGGCCCTCAATAAGAGCATCCAAATTTTCCAGTTCCTTTTCGGTCAACATTCCTTCGCATTTTTTACGAAGATCCGCCACGGTAAACGGAGGAATGTCCCCGAAGCGCAGCATGGGGAAAGAAGAAACAAGATATACCGCGTGACTCATTTATTTGCCTTGGGCCGCTGAAGTCACTACTTTCGCAAGTTCCGGGCGCAAATGAGCCGAAAGGGCTTCACCCAAAGCTTCGTTCGTAAACTCGTGACTTACTTTACCGCCGTCTAATTTGACACGGAAACCGAAATGAATACTGGAATCACTTTCCACGGTGACGCCCGAAGTCAACTTCTGTTGAAATTCATTCAAAATAAAAGAATTCAACTTTTTCGCATCCGTTTCTGAAAGGCAGACGCTAATATCTGACGTATAATTGGAAGCAAGGCAGAGAAGCATTTGTTTGATGGTGTCTTCTGAAAGGTTTTTCTCAACTTGGAGCGCGAGGATATCCATCAGCATCGTTTCGATACGCTTCCCCACAGTAATGATAAGATCACGGGCGGATTGTTCTAACGTGCGGGTGCTACGTTCCACGTAGGCTAAGGCATCCTGATCCGCTTTTTCAAGCTTCGCCTTCGCCTCTGCTTCAGCATCACGAATGATTGTCGCGGCTTTGGTTTTGGCGCCTGAAATAAGGGATGTCGCTTCGTTATCGGCTTTATCGATGCCTTCCTTCTGGATTCGATCAATAAGATACTGCAAATCTTCTGCCATAAAAATCTCCGAATTTTCGAGAGCTTTCTTAAAAAATACTGGAAAGAATATACAAGAAAAAAAGTAAGAAAGGACTCTTAAAAATCGTTTTTTGAGACTTATTAGTCAAAAAATCCGATGAATGGACTCTTTTTAACTTTGTAAACTATCGGCTCTAAAGACGACTAAAATCGTGGTATTAATAGAGTGCCTATATAACGGTGATTTAAAAACGATAAAGTCTTTGTTGTTCTTTTTTTTATATCACTCTCGTTGTTTGTTTTGGCGACCTTTGCTTCTATTTGGATTTGTTGAAGTTTAAGCCATTATGCCCAAGAATAAGCTGATTTGTTTACGGATCCTTTCTATATTTTGCGACGAAAATTTCCCTATTTCAAGGATGTTTATTTTATGAAACGTACACATAGCTGTGGCGCACTCCGCTTAGAAGATGTGGGTAAAACCGTTTCCCTCGCGGGTTGGGTAGATCGCCGACGCGATTTGGGCGGTGTGATTTTTGTCGACTTGCGCGATAAATATGGTAAAACTCAGGTTGTTTTTAACCCGGATCGTAATCCAGAAGTACACAAAATTGCGGATCAGTTGCGTAATGAGTTTGTCATCTACATCACGGGCGAAGTTCAGGCGCGCCCAGAAGGGATGGGGAATGATAAGCTCGCCACAGGTACGATTGATGTGAAAGTGGATAAACTCGAAATTTTGAATGCCTCCGACACTCCCCCGCTTGCGATCAACGACCCTAAAGAAGAATCCAAAGAAAATGATGACCTGCGTCTCCGCTACCGTTATCTGGATTTGCGTCGCCCTTGGATTCAAAAGAATCTAATCCTTAAAAGCCAGTTTTTGAAAGCTGTTAATGACTTCTTTTATGCGAACGGGTTTGAAAACATTGAGACCCCGGTCCTTTGCAAAAGTACCCCCGAAGGCGCGCGTGATTATCTGGTGCCTTCCCGTGTCAATGCAGGGAAATTTTATGCACTTCCTCAGAGTCCCCAGCAGTACAAACAGTTGCTGATGATCGCTGGCATGGATCGCTATTTTCAGATTGCAAAGTGTTTCCGCGATGAAGATCTGCGCGCTGACCGCCAACCGGAGTTCACGCAGATTGATGTGGAAATGTCCTTTGTGGATCAAGACGACGTGATGGATTTATTTGATCGCTTTGTCACCGATGTGATGGGCAAAGTGTGGGCGTTTACGCCACCTTCCAAAATTCGCCGCATGAAGTATGCGGAGGCAATGCTCAAGTACGGCTCTGACAAGCCGGATCTCCGCTTTGATCTCGAAATTCATGATGTCTCTGACATTGCAGCAGAGAGCAATTTCGGTGTGTTCAAGAATGTCGTTGCTGCTAGTGGTAAAATTCGTGGTCTCGCCGCCAAGGGTTGTGTGGATTTCACTCGCAAGCAGATTGACGATCTCACCACCCATGTGGGACGTTATGGGGCGAAGGGCCTCGTCTGGATGCGGGTTAAGGCGAATGATGAAGTGGAAACTCAGGTCGGTAAGTTTTTCACCACAGAACAGTTGAATGCGTTGCGCGATGCGGTGGGGGCGAAAGAGGGCGACATGATGTTCTTTATCGCTGGGCCGGAAAAGACCGCGGCGACAGCCATGGGACAGCTCCGTTTGGAAATCGCCCGCCTCAAGGGACTTATGAATCCTAAGGTTCGTGAATTTGTATGGATTACCGAGTTCCCGATGTTTGAATACAGCGAGACGGAAGGTCGCTACATGAGTATGCATCACCCGTTCACAAGTCCTATGCCGGAACATTTGGAAATGATGCTCAGTGGCAATCTCAAGGACTGTAATGCTCAGGCCTACGATATGGTTTTGAATGGTGTGGAAATCGGCGGTGGATCTATTCGTATTCACAACCCAAAGGTACAGGAAAAAGTGTTCGGCTTGCTTGGTCTTACGGAAGCACAG
>MNYL01000070.1 GCA_001873075.1 Fibrobacteres bacterium CG2_30_45_31
CAACCTGGACCTGCACGGGCTTCTTTTGAGCCTGTTGCGGAGTTTTTCCAGCAAGTTTCGCTTTGAGATCTGCCAATGTAGCATGAGCCTGAATGGGAGCCTCGCGACGCGGAGCCACATGCTGAGCACCGCGCGGACCGCCAGCACGTTGACCACGAGAACCCGGAGCAACAGATTCTTCCGTTTCCTGCTTCATGGAAAGGCTGATCCGTTTTTGACCTACATCCACAGCCATGACACGTACCTTGACGACATCGCCCACGGTAAGAGCATCCTTGGCATCCTTGATATACTTATCACTGATTTCAGAAATGTGTACCAAGCCATCTTGATGAACACCGATATCTACAAAAGCACCAAAGTTCGCAACATTCGTGACAACCCCTTCCATCCAGCTTCCCGTGATGAGATCCTGGATGCCTTGAATCTTGTCATCGAACTTTGCGTAATGGAATTCCTTACGTGGATCGCGAGACGGCTTTTCCAATTCAGCAAAAATGTCTTCCAATGTGTGCTTACCCACGGTATCGCTCAAGAAGTCTTCAGCGTTGAGGCTCTTGATCGCAGAGGCATTGCCCACCAAGTCCTTCACTTCCACATTTGCTTTTTTCGCCATTTCCTCGACAAGAGGATAATTTTCTGGATGCACCGCACTGCAATCCAGCGGATTTTCTGCATCCGGGATGCGAAGGAAGCCCGCCGCTTGTTCGAAAGCCTTGGGACCAAAACCCTTCACAGACATAATGTCTTTGCGGCTCTTGAAAGATCCATTCGCATCGCGGTACTTGACAACACTTTCTGCGAGATTTTTGGTAATACCCGCCACATAAGCTAAAAGCGGAGAACTCGCACTATTGAGATCCACTCCCACCATATTCACACAGGATTCCACCACTTCATCCAAACGTTTTTTGAGTTCACGTTGGTTCACATCGTGCTGATATTGCCCGACACCTATAGATTGTGGGTCCACCTTCACCAATTCAGCGAGAGGATCCTGCAAACGACGGCCAATGGAGATAGCACCACGGGTGGTCACATCTTCTTTCGGGAATTCTTCAATGGCGATCATGCTTGCGGAATAGACCGAAGCCCCTGCCTCACTCACGATCACGCGAGAAGGCTTTTTGCCCTTGAATTTAGAGGAAATCGAAGCGACAAAGGCATCCGTTTCGCGGCTCGCAGTGCCGTTACCGATTGCAATTAAATCAATGTTGTACTTTTCAACAAGCTCTATTATATAGGCAGCAGCGGCAGCAGTCTGCTTTTGCGGCTCGTGCGGATAAATCACGCCGTGATCCACAAACTTTCCATTTTCATCAAGGACAGCCACTTTGCAACCTGAACGGAACCCAGGGTCCAGAGCAAGTACAGCCTTGTGACCTGCGGGCGGCGAGAGAAGCACATCCTGCAAATTCTTGCTGAACACCTTAAATGCTTCCTCTTCAGCGACATCTTTGAGAGAAAGGCGCACTTCACTTTCCATGCTCGCTTTGAGCAAACGATCCCAGGCATCCTTACACATTTCTTCTAGATAAGGTTTCCAGATATTGTCACCCTTGATCACTTGGTGTTGCAAGTAACTTACAAACTGATCATCCGGCATTTCGATACCCAAGCGGAGCACCTTTTCTTTTTCACCGCGACGAAGCGCAAGCATACGGTGGCTCGGAATCTTCGCCACCGGTTCGGAAAAATCGTAATAGTTCTTGAACTTGGTCTCTTGCTTTTCGAATTCTTTTTTGACCTTGGAGGTCATCACGCCAAGCTTTTCGACCTGGGCGCGCAAGTACTGGCGGTACGTCGCATTATCGGCCAATTCTTCAGCGAGAATATCACAAGCTCCATTGATCGCCGCTTTAGGATCGGCAAGGCCCATTTCTTCAGAAAGATAGATGCGCCCAATTTCTTCAGCCGTATTGGAGGTTTCTTCCTGGGCAATGATCGTCCGAGCGAGCGGTTCCAGACCAAGCTCTTTGGCGACAGTGGCGCGAGTACGCTTCTTAGGCTTGTACGGAGCGTAAAGATCTTCGAGAAGCGTTTTTTCTTTACAGGCTTCAATAGTGGCTTTGAGTTCCGGGGTAAGCTTACCCTGTTCTTCAATGCTCTTGAGGATCGTTTCTTTGCGTTCCTGAATTTCTTGAAGATACTCACGGCGATGTTGAATATCGCGGAGTTCGATTTCATCGAGCGTTCCCGTTTGGTCCTTGCGATAACGGGCGATAAACGGAACTGTACCGCCTTGATCCATGAGTTCGAGAGCTTTGGCGACACGCCATTCTTCGAGTTTCAGCTCTTCGGATATGACTTGAGAAAAATTCATATTCACTTCTTCCCTAGAGAGCGAAAAATCGCCCTGAATGAAAACAGGTTAAACCAGTGAGGTAAACCCCACGTTTGAGTTGCAAATGTAATAAAAAGTCTGAGCAATCTTCACTGAATCATGCAGACCCTTTTTTACAAGTCAAAATAATCACTGCTATTTCACGCCTCTGTTGCAAACATTGATGTTATGGACTAAATGGGAACATGAGGGGAAGCACAAAAATCATCACCAGACCTACCAATAATTGGAGAGGCAAACCCACTTTAATGTAATCCATGAAAACATAGCGGCCCGCATTGAGTACCAACGCATTCGGTGGCGTAGAAAAAGGAGACGCAAAGCACATACTTGCAGCCACAGTCACCGCAAAAAGAAATGGGTAAGGGCTCACACCGAGACCCATGGCTGCACTCATGCCTATGGGGGCGAGTAACACAGCGGTTGCCGTATTGCTGATAAACATAGTAGTGATAGTGGTCGCAATGTAAATTCCCGCCAATAACACATAAGGTCCAAACTGCCCTAACTCAGACACCAGAGAAGTCGCAACGATCCCTGAAATTCCTGTTTTTTCAAGCGCGACCGACATAGGAAGCATGGCCGCAATAAGCGCAATACTTTCCCAATTAATTGTCTTATAAGCATCTTCCACCGTGCGAAAACAACCGGCAAGCACCATCAAAACAGCCGCCAACAATACGGCAGCCACCGGAGGGACAACGTTAGAAACCATCAATACTACCATAAGAAACATGATCGCCGCCGCAAAAGGCATTTTATGATCCAATGTCACCTTTGCCGCTTCTTCTAAAGGTTGTCCTAATACAATCCACTCCGTGTAGGCTTCTGATAACTTTCGAATATTGTCCCACGAACCCTGCACCAAAAGGGTGTCTCGTGATTGGAATGTTGCGTCTTTGAGTCCATGGAGGATATATTCCCCTTTGCGCTGAATTCCTAAAAGATTCACATTATACAGGCTCCGAAATTTGGAATCCAACACCGATTTATTCAAAAGTGTTGAGTCTGGCATCAGCAAAAGTTCCGCAATGCCTATTTGACGAAAATGAAAAGCGCCCCGATCCTCTTCAACGCCTTCCAATATCTGCAAATCATTGTCAAGAGCGAATTGTTTCACATTATCAATATCACCCAATACATGAAGGACATCTCCAGCAAAAGCTTGAGTCTGCGGCCCTGCCATTTCTTGACGTTCATTTTTGAGAAATATTTTTCCGCGAGTCATCTGACGTCGAATTTCAATAACACTCAAGTTATAGCGTCGCGGAATTTCCAAATCCGCCAACTTTTTCCCAATCAACACAGATTGTGGGCTCAAACGCACCCGAGAAACATTGCGCATCAACTGATATTCACCCGCAAGTTCCTTTAATGATTTCCTTTTCTCTCCACAGGAATCGTCTCCTTTTTGCTTCCGACTCAAGAAAATACGAGTCAAAGGAAGCAGTGCCGCAAGAGCTACCGCAAGGGCAATAAAACCGACCGGACTAAAAGAAAAAAAATGGAGACTCGGATACCCATTTTTGACGAGGGTATCACTAATAATCATGTTGGGAGGAGTTCCGATTAACGTAAACAAGCCCCCAATACTACAAGCAAAAGCCATAGGCATTAAAAACCGTTCCGGGCCTGACTTTGTGCCTGCAGAAACACTCATTACTATGGGAAGCATTAAAGCGGCAGTTCCGGTATTACTCACAAATGCGCCAATAAAAACGGTGGTCACCATCACCACCACAAAAAGAATGTCCTCATTATTTCCCGCTATTTTTAAAATCTTACTGCCCACTATTTTAGCAAGACCCGTACGGAAAATGGCTCCACCTACCACAAATAAACCCAACATCATTAATACAATGGGATTCGCAAATCCAGAGAGGGCCTCTTCGGTAGTCAAGATGCCTGAAGCAAGCAAAATGATTAAAGCACAAAGAGCCACAATATCCGAGCGGATTTTCCCCTGAACAAAGAATACCATAGCAAAGAAAAGAACCACAAGTGTTAAAATCATATCCATGTTTCACAATTTAATTTTTCTTATGAGGGAAAATTTACCAAACCGCTCCCAGAATGCCACTCAAGCCCCTACAAAATGCTACCTTTAAAAAGTTCACTCCCACTGCTGGAGAATTATGTCTGATTGTCTTTTTTGCAAAATTATCGCAGGTGAGATTCCTTCGAAAAAACTGTACGAGGACGATGAATTCTATTCGTTCTTTGATATTAACCCACAAGCCCCTGTGCATTTCCTGATCATTCCCAAAAAACACATTACCAGTGTGATGGATATGACCGAAGCCGATGCCAGTATTTTGGGTCGAATGCTTTATCGCGCCCAAATTCTTGCCAAGGCAGAGGGTTTGGAAGAGGGCGGCGCGCGTTTCGTTTTTAACTGTAAAGCGGATGCCGGACAAACCGTTTGGCACATTCACCTCCATGTTTTGGGTGGTCGCCAGTTTGGGTGGCCTCCGGGCTGAGCTTTGTTAAACAAAACCCCCATAATTGTTTTGCACAGACATTCCTATAGCGATTCTTCTTGGATCGTGAAGGCGTTTAGTCCCGAATTTGGCGTAATTTCTTTTTTATTAAAAGGGGGAAAACGCAAAGAGAGTCCTTTTAAAGGCGCTTTGGATCCTCTCTCTCACAGTGAAGTGGTTTTCAACGCAACGCCCAAAAGTGAACTTCATTTTGTTCGAGAAGCGAGTCTTTTGCATTGGTTTCCTAATATGCGAGGAAATCTGGAGCATCAGGCGATCGCTCAAGTGATGGCTGAATTACTTTTGCGCTATGCGCCTCACGGGATGGCACTCGAAAAGGAATTTGATCTCCTTTTGAATGCATTCCTTGCTCTTGATAATACATCACACGCGCCTGAAATTCTCGCAAAATGGTTTTACGATCTTTGCGATGCCGGGGGCTATTCGATCTCTCTGGATCATTGCATGCGTTGCAATACACTTCTGAAAGAACCCGCAGCAGACTTTCTCCCCAACGAAGGAGGCTGTTTATGCAGAACTTGTCTCGGAGTTCACTCTGCTCACTACAGCGATTCCTTCATGAATCAACTTTGGCAATTGAAGTTGGGAAAAATAGTTCCAGATGCGCGAGCACTTGAAAATACCTTTTTCCTTTATTTGAAAACCCATCTCGGAATGAACAAAGACTTAAATTCTATATCATGGCTAAAAGAGGTACGAAACTATGCTAACACTACAAGACATCAAACTGAAAAAACAGAATCATAGCAAAGTCGCAATGCTGACGATCTATGATTTCGCCTTTGCTCAAATGGCAGAAAAGGCAGGCATAGACCAAATTCTCGTGGGCGATTCTCTCGCTAACGTGGTTTTGGGCTATAAGAGTACCCGAGAAATCGGCATGACAGAGATGTGCATCTTCGTTTCGGCGGTAAGTCGGGGCGCTCCCAATACTCACATCGTCGCAGATATGCCTTACCTGAGCGACAAAGATCCTAAAACAGCTCTCGAAAATGCAAAACGTCTCCTGGATTGTGGTGCTACCTCTGTAAAAATTGAAGGTCGCCCTCTTGGCGTTCTTGAGAACTTGCGCAAGAATGACATCCCCATTTGCGCTCATCTGGGTCTTTTACCACAGACCGCATCGGACTTTAAACAGAAAGGAAAGACGGACGAAGAAGCACAAAAAATTCTTGAGGACGCCCTCTTTTGTGATCAACTCGGATGCTTCGAAATCGTTTTGGAACACATTCCAGAATCGTTGGGAGACCTTGTTACTCAAAGGGTTACAGCAACAACGATTGGCATTGGTGCGGGAAAAAAAACAGATGGACAAGTGCTTGTGATGCACGATGCTTTGGGAATGCACCAGAAAAAATTACCTCCGTTTGCAACAAAGTTTGCGAACCTTTTTGACGTTGGCGTGAAGGGTATTGAAGAGTATATTCATTCCGTGCATTAACTTTTTTTTGGTCGAAGCGAAAATAAAAAAAATATTTTTTTTCATTTAGGTGTTGATATTTTGTGAAAATCAAGTTATTTTAGTTACATCGTTTAACATTCACTAAAAAAAAGGAATACAATCATGGCAACAACAAAGAAACCCGCTGCAAAAAAGGTGCTCGTCAAGAAGGCTGCTGCTCCTAAGAAAGCTGCTGCCCCTAAGAAAGTGCTTGCTAAGAAAGCTGCTGCTCCTAAGAAAGCCGCCGCTCCTAAGAAAGTACTTGCTAAGAAAGCTGCTCCTAAAAAGGTGCTCGCCAAGAAAGCCGCTCCTAAAAAGGTGCTCGCTAAGAAAGCGGTTCTTAAGAAGTAATCTTCTTAATTCTTTACAAAAGAGGATCGGTATTTACCGGTCCTCTTTTGTTTTGCCCTCCACAAAAAATCGACAGACGCTGATCCTGAATGAAACCGCCACCAAGAATAGAGATAAAAAAACTTGGCATTATAGTAGGACTATCCATCATATCATTATCCCTGTACTTTAGGAATAGCTAAAATCGACCGCTACAATGGAATGCAACGAAAGAGCTCTACTTTTTGATTTTCATATACATATTCACCCTATTGTGATCCTTTTTTGATTCGTCTAGGACTTTTCAAAACCTCGCTCCCTCAGTAAAAAAAGGAACCCCTGATGGGCATCAAAGAACCTCCCGCCGCTTTAACTATCTAAAGATTACCCGCCAAAGGGAAAGAATCAGTCCAATGATCCCACTCCCAAGAAGCTGATTTTCTAATTTCACTCCATGATTTCCGAACAAGACCTTAAAGAAATGGAATCCCTGGATTTAACAGGGAAAATAAGTCGCATCACCTCTCTACTGGAAGGACGTGAACAGCCACGCTCTTTTGAGTTGGGGATTTTTTTGGCCCTTAAAATGGCGAATGAAATCAGAGAAGGCAAAGCACTAGGCGAAGACACAGCGGCAATCGTTGCCGAGTGGACTCAAAAATACCCAGACTCCGTCGTGGAAGACGCAATCACCCACGCGAAGGAATTTCTGCTTCATTCCGAAACCTTGAGAGAAAAACTCCGCAGTGGTATTTTGAAAGAAGACGTTTCCGCAGCAGACAAAACCGATGCTTAATTTATTGCCAGCAACCATTGATATTGGTAGCCACAGCACCATTCTCCTTATCGCCGATTGGGATATTGGAGCCGATGGGAAAAAAATATTGCAGCCCAAAGTGCAGAAAATAGAAGTCTGTCGTCTTGGGGAAGATATTTATGACACCGGAGAAATTTCGCAACCGCGATTGGAAGAATTGGTGAAGATTCTCACCCGCTTCCGTATGATCGCTCACGGTTTAGGTGCAAATATTGAAGCGATTGCCATGACAGAAGCCATGCGCAAAGCAAAGAATCCTGACATGGTGATTGATGCGGTGGAAAAAGCAGTGTGGGTGCGCCCTCGAATCATTACCGGTGAAGAAGAAGCGGTCTATACGTTCCGCGCCGTCACCGAATGGCATGGGAATGATATTGTGACGCTCGATATTGGCGGTGGTTCCACAGAACTTTGCTCTGGAAAAAATGCCATTTCCATCCCTGCAGGCGCACTTTACCTTTTCAAAAAGATGGGTGCGATCCCTGGACCTGAGTATAAATCGTGGGCCAAAGAAATTCTCAGAGATAATCCTCTCAAGATATTTGCGAAGAAACCGGTCTACCTTATCGGGGGTACGGGTACGGCACTTGCGATGAATTATCTGAATACTTTCGCTTTTGATTTTAAGACGATTGAAGATTTGGAGATTAACACTGCCACTTTGGAACAAATTATTACGCGGATCTCCAATCAATCCAGAGAACTTCGCGCCGTGATGCCCGGATTAGACAATGGAAGGCACGAAGTCATCATTTGTGGCCTTTTCTGGCTCCGCAGTGTTCTCGAAAAGCTCCATGTGGACTCGTTCAAAATTAGTACTGCGGGGTTACGCTTCGGGCTTTTGTACCCACCCCTTCCGCCAGAACCCGTAAAAGAAAAAACAAAAAGGATTCCCCCTTGGATGAAAAAAGCCGAAGCGGAAAATGCGGAGGCTTCCGATGATGCGGATTAATAAATTTCTTTCCTTATGCGGCATCGCAAGCAGGCGCGCTGCGGATGATCTCATCCGCGAAGGCCGGGTCACGGTCAACGAAAATCCGGTGGAAGGCCCCGGCCTCCAAGTCGGCGAAAACGATGTGGTGAAAGTCGATGGCCGACTCGCGCGCCCTCCAGAGAAAACCACGGTGCTTCTCTTTCACAAGCCCCCTGGATGTCTCTGTTCTAATGGGGATCCTCAAGGGCGTCGCACCGTTTACGATTATTTGCCCCCTGGGTACCGTTCCCTGAAATATATCGGACGATTGGATTTACAAAGTCGCGGGCTTTTGTTGTTTACTGACGATGGTAAACTCGCCCACGCTCTCACCCACCCTAGTTTTCAGATTCCAAGAAGCTACTTCGTATGGACCGATCGCCCAATCAATCGTCACGAAGCACAACGCCTTGTAGACGGCGTCGATATCACCGACGAAGAAACGGGGGTTGAAGAAATGGGCCATGCCGAAGCCATCCACTTTCAAAATGGCTTTGTTGAAATGGTGCTCACTGAAGGTAAAAACCGAGAAATTCGGCGTATGATGGAAGCCATCAACCATACCATTCGCGACCTTAAAAGAGTCACCTATTGTGGTATTTCCTTAGGCGATCTTGAAGCGGGCGATTTCCGGGAACTTTCAGAACCAGAAATTCAAAAATTGAAGAAGGCTTGTAATAATGAATAGAACCCTTTTTATTGGGGATGTTCATGGATGCCTGAATGAACTCCAGGAAATTTTAAATCTTTTTGGTTATGTTCCCCACAAGGATACGATCTATCAGACCGGTGACGCCGTTAATAAAGGCCCCGATTCTGTAGGGGTGATCCAGTTTATTCTCAAAAACGATATTCACTGTGTCCGCGGCAACCATGAGGCGCGATTGTTGCGACTTGTCGATACGCCTAAAGAAAATTGGACGGACAAAGAAAAGAAAATGGCGGCGATCATTCAAGAGCCGGAATGGGTGGCGTCAATCGTTTCCCAATGGCCCCTTTGGATAGATACTCCCCAAGCGTTACTGGTTCATGCGGGGATTGAACCTGGTAAAATCAATCTTAGCGCCATGGATCCCAACTTGATTCTCACCATTCGGACATGGGATGGTTGCGGCAAAGATTTGGATAACAAAAACAACCCAGCCTGGTATGATTGCGTTCAGTGGCATAAAGCCATCGTATTTGGCCATTGGGCTATGAAAGGCTTACTCAACATTCCCGGCTTTAAAGGCCTGGATTCCGGTTGTGTCTACGGAAAAAGTCTTTCCGCTTGGTGCCCAGAAGAAGACCGCCTCTATAGTGTGCCCGCCAAAGAAGTCTATTCCGAAGTCAATAAAAAGAAACACCCTTATTTTGCTACTTTAAAAACATGACAGCACAAGAACTTTACGACCGCCTTAAAGTCATTCAGCCCGGAAGCGTTCTCTGCAATTA
>MNYL01000034.1 GCA_001873075.1 Fibrobacteres bacterium CG2_30_45_31
TCGAACATATTCGCAATAAGTTCATTGGTACGATCTACAGCGAGCGTAAATTGAATTAAATCATTGGTGCCAATACTGAAAAAATCGACTTCTTTAGCAATGGCATCCACCATCATCACGGCCGCAGGAACTTCAATCATCGCGCCAATTTTAATCTCTGGAAATTCCAACCCTTGTTCTGTTAATTCGTTGCGGCATTCCTGGAAAAGTGCTTTCGCCGCACGCAACTCATTGAGGCCCGAGATCATAGGAAACATAATGCGGAGGTTGCCCTCTTTGCTCGCCAGCAGAAGTGCTTTGAGCTGTTCCTTAAAGAGATCCTTGCGGTCTAAGCAAACGCGAATAGAACGCCAGCCCATAAACGGATTGGCTTCATCAGTTGCTGAAATATCTGAGACTAGTTTGTCACCACCCGCGTCCAATGTGCGAATCACGACAGGATAAGGTTTCAGTGTTCGCAGAATGTAACTGTAAGCCTCTGCTTGTTCTTCACAAGTCGGCGTCCCTTTACGGAAAAACAAAAATTCAGAACGATAGAGACCAATGCCAGAGGCTCCAAAATCGAGCACATTGTCTGCTTCGAGGGGGAGCTCTATGTTCGCATGCAACGTCACATACTTGCCGTCACGCGTCATGGGTTCCAATTGGCGCATGGTGAAAAGTTCTTGCTTTTGTTTAATAAACACAGCAAGCTTTTCTTCATAGTGGCGGATATCTTCATCATTTGGGTTGATAATGACCATGCCGCCAGTGCCGTTAATCAGAATCGTATCACCAGGCTCTATCAGCACGGAAACATTGCGAAGACCAGAGACGGCTGGAATCTGCATGGAACGAGCCAAAATGGAAATGTGGCTTGTTCGTCCACCGGAGTCTGTGGCAAAACCAATGACTTCTTCTTTCTTAAGAGAAATTAAGGTGCTGGGACTCAATTCGTGAGCGACAATCACGGTGCCAGAGGTTGTCGTTAAATTTTCAATGACAGGACCAGAATCATCAAGGGCCGCGAGGAGGCGGTTGTAGAGGTCGCGAAGATCCATGGCTCTTTCGCGCATCAATTCTGATTTGCTTTTCTCAAATTCAGCGATGAGCTCTTTGATCTTGCTGTGAACGGCCCAGCGCGCGTTCATGCCTTCTTTTTTCACTCTGTCCAAGATGGAATTCACCAACGTTGGGTCTTTCAAAATCATAAGATGGGCATCAAAAATGCGCGCTTCATTAACGCCCAATCTTTCGACCGTTGCCACTTTTAAATTGGTTATTTCTCGAACGGTATTGTTGAGTGCTTTTAAGAAAAGCTGTTCTTCGTGGGCGAGACGTTCCCGTGGAAGTTTTTCTTCGGAAATAGTAATAGAACGGTTGGCAATAGCTTGAATAGGCCCCATGGCATAGCCAGGAGATGCCGCCACCCCTACCAAAACGGTTCGAGGCCTAATTGGCTTCTTCGTTGAAGTTGTCATGGAAAAGTTGTTCCAATTGCACCATAATATCTTGTTCGTCGTCACCAGAAACTTCGAATTGCACGCTAGAACCCGGGGTAATAGCGAGCATCATCACATTCAAAATGCTTTTCGCATTAGCACGAGTTCCATCATAAACGATTGTGACATCACTTTTGGCGCGTCCAGTAATGTTCACAATCATTCCTGCGGGTCTCGCATGAACACCAAGCTTATTGGTGACAGGGATAGACTTAGTAATCATAGGTCCTCAAAAGAAGTCTACGTTGATATCTAGGCCGTCTTGGAGAATGACCCGAAAGAGACTATCTGCGGATTCTACGGTCTTGACCAACTCATCGTGAAGTTCATGATCGTTGAGAAGAATGCCCGCGGTGTTATCCTTGGATTGTAATTTCTCTGTGAGGACCAGGAGACGTTTCGTGACGGTATCTAATTTACCGATCACGCCATCTGCGTTTTTAATAAGCCCTTGGGATTCGGTCAAGAGACCCTGAATAGGAGCTTGTGTACTATCCAGAAGGATGTTCACTTTCGTGGTCGCCGCATTCAAACTGCGGAGGCTGCGTTTGAGCTCTGGATCTGTTTCGTTAACCATCACTAGCAGACGATCTTCTAAATGTTCAGCGTTTTTAACAAGACCTTTAAACTGAGCTTGAAACTCAGGAGCGGCGACCGTACTATCCATGACCATCTTGACCGTCTGAATCAAAACTTTGGTGCTATCGAAAAGTTCACCAGCAAGGCCCAACGCTTCGGCGATACCGGCATCAAAATGCCCTTCAATGGTATCGTTAGGAACAAAATAGGTGAGGGTATCGCCCAAAACCATACCGATTTGGCGTTCACCCATGATGCCAATGTTCTGGACGCGGACCTCTGAATTTCTGGGGATTTTAACATCAGTGCGCAAACGAATGCGAACCAATACGCGATGGCCGTTCAAGTAGATGTCTTCTACTTTGCCGAGCTTTACCCCATTCACTTTTACAGGATCGTCCAATGTAAGCGTGCTTACTTGGTTAAAGCGAAGGTAAAACGTATTGAATGTCTCGCGTGGATCTTTGTCGTTTAGGAAAAAAAGACCAAAAACGAGCATGATTATGGCGAGTAGGACAATAAGCCCGACAGCAAGGTATAAACTGGTGTTCTTCTTCATCGCAGGTAGAAATGTAACATAATGGATTTCTGAAGGAGTGAGCTCATGTCTTTTTTACCCTCCAATTCGAGTAATTGGGTTATTTTGGTCGATCCCGTTCATGTGCCTATCGTACCAATCCAAAAGCAAAAGCTCCTTTTCTTTTTGAGGGAGGGCATAAAAGTCACGGCCCTTCTTTTGCATGAATAAATCGAGATACGTCATCAATACGCCGCCCGCCACAGAGACGTTCATGGACTCTGTAATGCCGTACTGGGGAAGCTTAAATTCACAATCGGCAGCAGCAAGCGTATCGGGATGATTTCCATGGAATTCACTACCCAAATAAAAAGCCGTGGGTTGGGAAAGGTCCAAATCCAAAACGGAGTTGTTGGTGTTCGTACTTGCAACGGCGATTCGGTACCCCTTTTCGCGAAGGCGATTCATGCAATCCATGCGCTTCTTGTAAAGGGTGAGAGTCATCCATTTGAAAGATCCTTTGAGAATGGATTTGTTAACGCAGTAAGGATTTTCTTCTTCAATCACATGCACATCTTGCAACCCAAAAACTTCCGCTGTGCGAATTACCGCAGAGATATTGTGTGGATCGAAAAGATCTTCGAGAACCATGCAGAAATGGCGCGTTCTGTGACTTACCACGTTCTCCATCAAGGTACGGCGCCGCTCGGTCACTTGTGGATAAAAGGCTTCCAGTTGAGCTTGAATTTCGGGGGAAGAATAGGTTTCAAACATTAGGGGCGTTCCTTCGGTTGCTTAAAAATAAGCGGCGTTTCTGTTATAAAAACAGGCTTTTTCTTTTTGTTCTTCATTTCGCTGTTTTTGAGTTCATCGCCGAGAGTCCAAGGTTCCCCGCCTGCAACTTCAAGGAATTCTTTGAGTTGTTCTTTATAGGGGGACGTTTTAAGTATGGAATCCTGTTCAATGGGCTTATGATCGCCTTTTGCATAGCGTGCGGAAGCTTCAGCGATATTTTCAACAATCTCACTGATTTTGTCGTTAACAACCGTCTTAAATACGCTCATTTGCATAATGGAATTTAAAACCGAATTGGCGGGGAAAACAATGGCCGTAAGTTTATAGGTGACATGGTTTTTATCGAAAGGGTACAAATCAATAAATGCGACAGCGAGTCCATGAAGTTGCCAGCGAAGAATTTTCGCTCGACCGCTACCATAAAATACATTCCGGTATCCTTTATACATGCCTGCGCTATCTTGCAAAACCCAATAGAAATTTCCATTAAGACTCCCGCCATTCGTGCCGCTGAACGTGCGTTTATCGCGAGAATCATAATTGATATGATAGGCTGTCCCTTGATAGGCATTCACCAACTTGGTAGTAAATGGAAAATGATCGAATAGATAACTCATCATGTCGCCACTGACGGGGAGAACCCCTGTGTTAACGTAAACGGCACGATATCTTTTGCCAAGCTTCTTGTAAATCTCTTGGGCAATAGAAGAGTATGGGTTTAATCCACGATTTTTAAGCTCATAAAAAGGGCCACAGAATTCGGCATCATACTCGACTTTCGGTAAGGGCATTTTATCTTGTTCTGAACACTCGGCAAGATCAACTGCAAGACAGTGCTTTGCACTCGAACACATGGCGCGAACGTCCTCATTTTCATCAGCGAAAACGGAGGTCGTGAGAATGAGCAGGAAAAGAAACAGCCAATACTTCATTGTTTTCAGACTCAGTGGCGGAAATCAAGACTGTCTAAAGGAATCAAAGTAAAGGGGCCCACTGCTTTGAGTTTGTCGGCAGGGCCTACAATAGAAATGCTCATTTTGGCAGGGTCAAAATACTTGGCGATCATCGCTTTGATTTGCTCTGGGGTAATCGCATTAATTTCTTTTACATAATCAAGATAGTGATCGAAGCTTTTCCCGAGCATTTCACCTTCAGCAAAAATTAAGGTGGTATTTTCGGGAGAATCAAAAAGGCTCGGTAAACTTTCGATCAATGATTTCTTTGCCAAAGAAAGTTCCTCTGCGGTGGGCCCCTCTTTCGCGAGCTTTTGAATTTCTTCAAAAATAAGTTTCATCGCAAAAGGCGCACTTTCCACTTTTGTTTGCAAAGAAATAGTGGTGAGACCCACATCATAATAGTCATTTTCAACGGAACTTTGAACGCTATAAGCGAGGCCTTCATCAGAACGCACGCGGGTGGTTAAACGCGATGAAAAACTACCGCCTCCGAGAATAAAACTTGCGACAGCGGCAGGGTAATAATCCGGGTGAGGGCGCTTTACAAAAGGCTGACTCATCGATATATTCGCTTGGGTAATATCCTTATTCACCACATAAATCCCGGGCTTTGCGACAAATTCTAACGGTGGCAGGGGCTTTACTGATTTTGCCTTTTCGACGTTCCATTCAGCAAAGTATTTCTTAAGAAGCACTACCATGGAATCTTTCTCAAAATCTCCAGAGATTGCAAAAATAATACGGTTGGGCGCAAATTTTCCTTGGGCGAATTTCACAAGATCTTTTTGAGATACGGCCTTGTATTCCTTATCGTTCGCATCCCAAAGTCTCGGGTGTGGGCGGTAATTCACATAAGCGTGCAATGCCCCTAAAACATTACCGGGGGTGTCGTAACGATGTTCGTAGGCATTCACAAAAGCCTTTTTTTGAATTTCTAAAGGTTCTTTTTCAAATGCAGGGGTAAGAAACACTTTCTTTGCTAAGGGCAACATTTCAAGAAAATTTTTGGAGAGACAATCTACGGAAAAGGAACTCTCGAAAGTGGAAATATCCCCGGAAATGTCAGCACTGATAAACTCAAGGGAGTCATCGAGGGCTTTTGCAGAGATTCCCTTCGCGCCGCCTCTACGAAACATCGTAGAGAGAATGTCTAAGGCTGCTTGATCTTCGAGTTTATCGGGGACAGTACTTTCCCTGAAGAAGACGGTAAAGTGAACCAGAGGCAACGTGCGGTCTTCAATCACATAGCCTGTAATGCTATCCGAAATGACCACGCGAGATTCTTTCGGCTGGGGTGCCACATACTGGAATTCAGGGAAATGAAGATCTCGGTAACTCGTGGGAATCACCGCTTTTTGTT
>MNYL01000102.1 GCA_001873075.1 Fibrobacteres bacterium CG2_30_45_31
TTCGGCGGAACAAGCAGAAAGACAAGCGGTCACGACCTTGCGTCAACTTTTGGAACTTCCCCGTGGGGATTCTTTAATTGTAAATGCTCCACAGATGGAATACCAATCCCCAGAGGATATGGGACCTCTCCCCGATTATGAATCGGTTCTTAAAATGGCCCGAGTGAGCAATCCCGGCCTTTTAGCAGATAGTTTGTCAAGTCTCGCGGCACAGAAAGAAGTGACGCTTGCGGGGAAGAATAATTCCATTAACGTTAATTTGGGTGCGAATGCCACTACAGGACTTCAGTCTTGGGAATCCGATGGGTATGGAAATCAGATGAAGCTCGGCTATACTCACAGTCTCACTCTGGGGATTACGATTCCAATTGTGGATGCGGGCGAAACGAATGCAAAAGTTTTGGGGGCGCAAGTCGCGTCAGCGCAGGCGGAAGTCACCAAAAAAGAGACGGGCAAGGAACTAGAGAATAATATGGAGCAGTTGTACTTGCAAGCGGTTTCTGCGGATGCGCAGTGGGACGCTGCAAAATTACAAGTAGAGGCGGAAGAAGAATCGTTCCGTGTGGCGGAAGAACAGCGCACGGCGGGCTCTTTGGGTTATACCGATTATCTCGAACAAAAAAATAATCTGGAAACGGCGCGCAGTAATTTAACGCAGGCGAAGTATACGAGCATTCTTGCTAGGCATCTACTGGACCTTTATACAGGGAAATACTAATGAAAAAGTATATCAAATGGCTTGTTCTCTTTGCGGTGGTTCTCGCCGCAGGTCTCGTGGTGCGTCACTATGTGGCTTCTTCGACGAGTGCAGATGTGGGTGCTTTGGTGAGTGAAAAGGTAAAGCTCACAACGATTTCGACAACGATTTCGGCAACAGGTTCTTTGGAGCCTGTGGATGAAGTGGAAGTAGGCACGCAGGTTTCTGGCGATGTGAGCAAAATATATGTGGACTTCAATGATAAAGTCAAAAAAGGCCAAGTCATTGCGGAGATCGATAAATCGAAGTTGCAGGCGACTTTGTATCAGGCACAGATTGCCTACCAATCAGCCAAGAATGATTATGAACATTCGTTGAAAACTTTTGAACGGACTAAAAAACTTTCAGAAACGAATAGCGCAAGCGCCGTTGATTTGGAAACAGCGGAATATCAAGTGAATTCCGCAAAGTTCTCTATGGATAAAAGTGCGAGTGAAGAAAAACAGGCGCAGTTGAATTTGAGTTATAGTGTGATCAAGAGTCCCATTAATGGGGTCGTTTTGGAGCGCTCTGTGGATGTGGGACAAACGGTTGCGGCATCGATGAGTACGCCGACACTTTTCATTCTGGCTAAGGATTTGAAGCAGATGAAGGTGATGGCGGATGTGGACGAAGCGGATATTGGTGCCGTGAAAAAAGGACAGCGCGTTGAGTTTACCGTTGATGCTTTTTTAGAAGAAAAATTTAAGGGCTCCGTTCAGGAAGTCCGTTTGAACCCCACGGAAACTTCGAACGTGATCACTTATACGGTGGTAATCACTGCAGAAAATCCGGAATTGAAATTATTGCCAGGGATGACTGCGACATGCACCATTGTGACACAGGAAATTGTGGATGCCATCAGTGTGCCTGTGAAAGCTGTCAAATTTACGCCTGCTGACGGAACGCCGATGCTTGATCCTAAAGATATGCCGCGTCCTTCGCACTCTGATAGGGCAAAGGCTTCAGATGATGATATGGGCCCGCCTCCGGGCATGATGGGTGGCGGCGCTTCAGGGGGTGGAACGAAGAAAAAAAGTTCTTCCTCCTCCCCTAAAATTTCGGGCAGTCTTGTCTGGATGAATTTGAATGGTAAAGTAGCGCCCCGTCCCGTAAAGACAGGGATCAGTGATGGTATCAATGTGCAGATTCTGAAAGGACTTTCTGTGGGTGATTCTGTGATTGTCCGCCAGGAAGACCCCACTGTCGCGAAAACGGCGGTGACAGAAGAAGCTTCCAGCCCTTTTATGCCCACTCGCCCGGGCAAAAACAAGAAGTAATCTATGTCAATCGGTTCACCAATACTTTCCATTCGTCACTTACGAAGAGAATTCAGGATGGGTGAAGAAACGGTCCATGCCTTGCGAGGCGTTAGTTTTGACGTTCACCAAGGTGAGTTTGTAACCATCATGGGCACCAGTGGTTCAGGCAAAACAACGATGTTGAATATTTTGGGTTGCATGGACAAGCCTTCCAGTGGGGAGTACATTCTCGATGGGGAACACATTGAACTTTTGCGCCGAGATAAACTCGCCTACATTCGCAGTCATAAAATCGGATTTGTTTTTCAGAGTTACAATTTGCTTTCCCGCACAAGTGCCATGGAAAATGTGGAACTTCCCCTTCTTTACAACGCTTCTGTGACGCCACAGGAACGCCATGACCGGGCGATTGCTGCCTTGGAACGCGTCGGTCTTGCGGATCGCATGAATCACATGCCCAATCAGCTTTCGGGGGGGCAGCAGCAACGCGTGGCCATTGCGCGAGCACTTGTGAATGATCCGGTGATTATTCTTGCGGATGAAGCCACAGGAAATTTGGATACGCGCACGAGTTATGAGATTATGATGATTTTCCAAGATCTGAATGAAAAAGGGAAAACCATCGCTTTTGTGACGCATGAGCCGGATATTGCGGCCTTTTCGGGGCGAACCGTACTTTTGCGAGATGGTCAGTTGCGCAAAGATACCGTCAACGGAAATACGTTGAACGCGAAAGCTGCGTATGAAGCGCTTCCACCTCCTGAATTTCTGGATGACGCTGACGATGCCGAGGAGGTTCTCACATGAGTCCGTTCACTTTAGCTCGTATTGCATTAAAAGCGCTTCTGAGGAATCGCACACGCACATTTCTTTCTGTGCTCGGTATTGTTATTGGAGTGGCTGCAGTGATCACCATGGTCGCTATGGGGGAAGGCTCCAAGAAGTCCATAAAAGACAAGATGACCGCGATGGGCACCAATGCAATTACGATTATGCCCAATACTTCCCGGAAAGGGGGCGTTCAATTAGATGCGAGTTCATCAACGGAAACCCTAGAAGAAGCAGATGTGTTTGCCTTGCGCCAAAATGCGGTGTATCTTGATGGTGTTTCCCCAGTGGTAACTGCGAATGGGCAGGCGGTGGTAGGGAACAATAACTGGCCGGTGAGTCTCACGGGGATTAGTTCCGAGTATCTTAAAATTCGAAATTATAGTATTGCCGATGGGGTGATGTTTGATGATGACGCGGACCGCATGGCTAAGGTTTGTGTGATTGGGCAAACAGTGATCACGAATCTTTTTCCGAATACAGATCCTATTGGCAAAACCATCCGTTACAAAAATATTCCGCTCCAAGTGATTGGGACTCTGAAGTTGAAAGGATCCAGCGATTTTGGCCAGGACCAGGATGATGTGATTTTCACCCCTTACCAGACAGTGATGAAACGCTTTAATGCGACGACGGAGATCCGGACTATTTTCGCGAATTCTATTGGTGAAGGGTACGCTGAAAAAGCGACAGCAGAAATTTTGACAATTCTTAAAGAGCGCCGCAATTGGACTTCTCCGACGGAGCCATTTAAAGTGCGCACTCAGGAAGAGATGATTACCATGATCACAAGCACCAGTGATTTGCTTTCCATTGTGTTAACGGCGATTGCGGGAATAAGCCTGTTTGTGGGCGGCATCGGCATTATGAACATTATGTATGTCTCTGTCACAGAGCGCACTCGTGAGATTGGGCTTCGTATGGCGATAGGTGCCCGCGGTCGCGACATCCTTTTGCAATTCCTTTTTGAATCGGTGATGATTAGTCTATTGGGAGGTTTGATTGGGATTGTTCTCGGTATTTTGGCGACAGAGGGCGTGCGGATCTTTTTGAACTGGCCCATGAGTATTACTATTTCGAGTGTGGTGGTGAGTTTTGGGGTCTGTTTTGCAACGGGCGTTTTCTTTGGCTGGTATCCAGCAAGAAAAGCCAGTCGTCTAGATCCAATTGATGCCTTGCGGTTCGAGTAAATACGCTCATGTTTGTATATTTTGTACAGGCTTTTTTGGGAAGGTAAACATGGAACTCACACCGCTTGATATTCGTAATCAGACTTTTCGTTCCAAACGTTTTGGAGGGGTAGACCCTTCCGAAGTCAAAGCTTTTTTGGAAACCGCGGCTCAGGCGTTTGAACAACAGGGGCGCTTGCGCACGGATTTGACCGAGCGATTGAAAATTGCAGAAGAACGCGTCAACTACTACAAGCAAATTGAAAGGACTATTCAAGATGCAGTAGTCACTATGCAGAAAACGGTAGAAGAAGTCAAGCACAGTGCGGAGAGAGAAGCAGAATTGATTATCGCTGAAGCCAAAGCGCGTGCGTTGCGCGATGTGGAAAACACAAAACGTCAAGCGGAAGATCTTCGTGCTGAAATTGAACAGTTGAAACAATTGCGTACAAATTATTTTATTCGCACGCGCGCCATCATTCGCGCACAAGAAGATCTTTTGCAAGCGATGGAAAAAGATCAAGTGGTCGAGCCTGTTTTTGTCCCTCGCCGCGCTTCTTCAGGAACGATGCCGCCTGCAGGCCCCGTGATCCTCTAATTTTTTATGAAAATAAGTATTAAAGTGCATGCCCGTAGTAAACGCGAAAGCGTCACGGGTCCTTTAGAAGATGGTTCCTACAAGGTGGATGTTAAAGCGCCTCCTGTCGATGGGGCCGCCAATGAAGCCATTTGCGAACTTCTTGCGGGCTATTTCAAAAAATCGAAAAGTTCTGTTCGTGTAATATTGGGAAGCACCAATAATCGCAAGGTCGTTGAAATAGAGGACTAATTATTTAAAACGGCAGGGGAGATCACTTAGGGGAATTCGTACCGTGTCGCCGAGGAACCCTTTATAAGGGGACCTCTTGAATGTGATCAAATCATTTTCAAAAAGGATCTGATCATTTTGATCTTTATGATTCGGGATAAAAGCACATTTGTCGTGAGTGACAAAAATTTGAGCATCAGGGGACGTTTGTTGGATTAAGAAAATTTCACTATTATTTTTGTGTGCAATACTTCCGATCGCGTTGAATGTGTTTTGATTGGGGTAGTGATTGAGTGTTACACACGTTGCAAAATTGTCTTTAGAATTGGGAGAACAAATATACATGGCTTCGTCAGGTTTGAGACGAGTAAATTCTCTTATTGGTAGTGAGAGCATAGACTCTTTCTCGGTTCTTTTGTGAGGTAAGAGATTGTCCATGTTTTCGAGTTTACTCATAGGCTTTTGAGTGTCAATACAATAAAGTTTAGATCCTTGATCTTGACCGAGAATTAAAAGGGAATGGACAAGTGCGGCGTGAATTTTATTTTTGTTGAGGGACAGCAACTGAATGGGATCATTATTGTCCAAACAACCTTTCCATAAAAGAGAATCGGTTCCATCCAAAAAGATTTTAAAACAGGGGAGTTGATTTTCGGGAAAGAGTTTTTCAAGTTTTATTGGAACAAAGACCATGGATTTTGTATCCAGATGCGGCCAGCGATCACATTGAGATTGATCGTAATACTCGATTTCTCGTTCGAGGCGCTGAATGTCATAAGTTTCTCCCGTTCCATTGGGGCCTTCATAAATAAACGTACCATAAGTTTCAATGGCAAGGGCTGTTCCATAGGTGTCATAAAGCGTTTTACTTTCTGGAGATCCTAAGTTAAATGTGTTTTTCTCTACAAAACCATCGCGGTCTTTGTACTCCATACGGAGAGTGTCTTTTTGAACAAAAGGAGGCCAGGAATTGGAATCCCAAGAAGGGTCTAATTGTGTAGTGATTACAGAGATGAGACGATTATAGGCATCGTAATGATAGGATTCTTCAAAATCTAAGATGTCAGGCCGAAACCATTGATGATCGTATTCAAAAGAAGCGCTTACTAATTTTCCATCGGGATCATATTTCCAAGAAAAACGACCCATCTCTTCATTGTCTCTATTAAAGGCCTTTATACGAACTAAGGAATCGTTTTCATCATATTCGTACAGGTGTCGAT
>MNYL01000204.1 GCA_001873075.1 Fibrobacteres bacterium CG2_30_45_31
ACCGCGATGCCAATCAGGGAATGTGCAACAACTCCTGTCGCATGCCTTACCGCCTGTACGCAAATCAAAATGTACAAGGTGACGATTACATCAATCCTGTAGGTTCGTTTGACCTCCAGCGTTCCGATGCCCCTGACGCAGATCCAATCGCCTTAGACGAAGATTCCTGGGGCACCTATTTTATGAGCAGCCGCGATCTGTGCGCCCTGGATTCCATCCCGGAACTCACTCAAGGAGGCATCGCCTCTTTCAAAATCGAAGGTCGCACCCGTTCCGTATATTACCTAAGCCAGGTGGTATCCGCATACCGCAGGGCCATTGATGCCATTATCAATGGGGAAACGATCCCCGAGGCCTCTCGTGAGGCTCTTGCCTGCACTGATAGCCGAGGCTGGATGCCTGGTTTCCACGTGGGGCCCCTACCTCAAAACTATGCATCGACCTCAGTTCCTTCGAATACTGGGTATGTCATCGGTCTCGTGCAAAGCGTCAATTCCGAAGGGTGGCTCCAAATTCAGGTCAAAAATCAATTTTCAGTAGACACTGAGATTGAATTTATGGATCCCCAAGGAATGGTTCCCTGCAATATTTTAGCCTTGCAGAACGTCAAAAAAGAAGCGGTAGAAACGCTCCATCCTGGCACACAAGGGTATGTTTTACTCTCAAAAAAAGTGACAAACAGCACAAATGACGCCTTTTTCGCCTTTTTGGTCGCAAAAGGGCAGACAAAAACGCATTAGCGAAATAAATTGTTCCCCATGGACGAAGAAAACAAACCAATGCCAAATTCTGCATTGTATGAGCAATTTGCTTGCGATTATGCAAATGGCAAGTATAACGATCTATACGACCACGTCCTTCCGTTTGTTCTCAAAAACATCGGTGACTTTGGCGATTTTATTGACTCCTTAGGTTTTAACGCCGAAGGCCTTAGTACCCTTACGCTTCTCAAGCTCTATATCTTTGAAAAAAATATGCCTTTCGATATGAGTTTATACATGAAGGCGCAGAGCGACTTTATCAAAGAATGCGTTCAAGAAAATGGCATGGAACGACAAGAGGCCGTCAGCGAATGGATTCGTGCACACGCGCAACGACATCGGGAAAAAGCCATCCGCACTCAGTGTTTGTATCTCGATAAAATTGCGGAACAAATTATCCCTGATATAGAGAACGCTCTTAAAAATTATCGAGAAAAGGGAGTATCTCCGATTTAGAATTCCATTTATTTGATTGAAGTCGGCACTGATAACCATCAGCGCTTTTTTGTTTTTAAAGCCCTCCCACCCAAGCGCAATCGCATCCCCACCCCAGTACAACGGCAATGAACTTCAGCAACTAGTCTAAAAGTGATCCTTGCGAGCAAAGACGTTGAAAAGAATTTCAAAAAATTCACACCACCCGCACAAAAAAGAACTGGCGAAGCCTATCACATGAAGGCCTTGCCGGGGAGGGGGCAAATTCAAAAAGAACGCTGCGTTCCCGTGCCAAAATGCCCAATTTTGCAGAAGGACTGAATCTTCCCGCAACGAACGTTAGCGCGCCAAGAACAGACGCCCGAAAACCAGATAGCTATGGAATAGCGAGAGGAACAGAGAAATGAATCTCAGCGCACAGAAACGCAGCAATGAACCTCGCGACCCCATAACCTCAAAGCAAGCGATGAACCTAAGCACGGAAAGCATAGTTCCTGAGGCAAACATCGCCATAGCATGGCGCGTGAGATGAAGGAAGCTATGTCTCCGTGCAGGATGCCCGATTTTGCAGAAGCGCTGGATTGTGCTGCATCCCCAGATTTTGCAGAGGGACTGGATTGTGGCTAAATCCCCTGATCTTCCCGCGACGAACGTTAGCGCGCCAAGAACACATGTCCGAAAACCGGATAGCTATGGAATAGCGAGAGGAACAGAGAAATGAAATTCACCGCGCGGAAACGCAGCAATGAACCTCGCGACCCCATAAACTCAGAGCAAGAGATGAATCTAAGCACGGAGAGCATAGTTCCTGAGGCGAACATCGCCATAGCATGGCGCGTGAGATGAAGGAAGCTATGTCTCCGTGCAGGATGCCCGATTTTGCAGAAGCGCTGGATGATGCTGAATCTCCAGATTTTGCTAAGTCCCTAGATTAAGCCGCATTTTTTGATGCAACGAAAAAAGGTCCCTCGCCCGAGGAACCTTCTTCTCTACTTCTGAATTTTACGAAAGCGACGTATGGAACGTCCTGTTCACCACATCCTGTTGCTGCTCACGGGTCAGTTTAATAAAGTTCACCGCATAACCCGAAACGCGAATCGTAAGCGTCGGATACTTCTCCGGGTGCTCCATCGCATCCAGCAATGTCTCGCGGTGCAGCACATTCACATTCACGTGATGTCCCTTCGCACGGGAAAAGCCGTCCAGGCACAGTCCCAAATTGCGCACCTGATCTTCTAGGTTATTCCCCAAAGCCTCTGGTGTCGCTGTCGCCGTCCACGAAATACCATCCAGAGAAGAATCATAATTCAGCTTCGCCACAGACGCGCCTGCCGCCACAAAGCCCTTGTGATCGCGGCCATTCATAGGATTCGCCCCCGGAGCAAAGGGCTCGCCAGCGCGGCGGCCATCTGGGGTATTACCCGTCTTTTTTCCATACACCACATTCGAGGTAATCGTCAGCACCGATTGCGTTGCCACGCTATCACGGTAAGTTTTGAACTTCTTGATCTTGCTCATAAAAAGATCCACAAGCATCACCGCAATAGCATCCACGCGGGAATCGTTATTACCGTAAGCAGGGTAATCCCCTTCGCGCTTAAAGTCAATCACAACCCCCTGTTCATTCCGAATAGGCATCACTTTCGCATACTTGATCGCCGAAAGAGAATCCGCCGCAACAGAAAGCCCCGCAATGCCACACGCCATCGTGCGCAGAATATCGCGGTCATGGAGTGCCATCTCAATCCGTTCATAATGATACTTATCGTGCATATAATGAATCGAATTCAAAGCCTTAATGTAAGTCTTCGCAAGCCACTCCATCATCGCATCGCACTTTTTGAGCACAACATCATAATCCAGAACATCGTCCTTAATGGGTTCAAAACCCGGAGCGACTTTCACAAAGCTCTTTTCATCCACGCCGCCGTTGATCGCATACAAAAGCGTTTTCGCAAGATTCGCGCGGGCACCAAAAAACTGCATCTGCTTCCCTATTCTCATCGCAGAGACGCAACAAGCGATCGCGTAATCATCTCCCCAGTGCGGGCGCATCAAATCATCATTCTCGTACTGGATCGCGCAAGTCTCAATGGAAACCTTGGTACAGAAATCTTTCCAGCCTTGCGGGAGTTTCTCCGACCAGAGCACCGTAAGATTGGGTTCTGGAGCGGGGTTCAAATTGTAAAGCGTATGCAAAAAGCGGAAACAAGTTTTAGTCACCAAAGTGCGACCGTCTTCACCCATACCGCCCAAAGATTCCGTGACCCAGGTCGGATCGCCCGAGAACAAGGAATCGTATTCTGGAGTACGCAAAAAGCGCACCATGCGGAGCTTAATCACCAAATCATCAATCAGCTCCTGAGCTTCGGATTCGGTGAGTACCCCCGCTTTCATATCGCGGGTAAAGTAAATATCGAGGAAAGTCGAAATGCGCCCGATGGACATCGCGGCACCATTCTGCTCTTTCACCGCAGCGAGGTAACCAAAATAAGTCGCTTGTACTGCTTCATGTGCGTTACCCGCAGGCTTCGTAATATCGCGACCATAACTCGCAGCCATCGTAGCGAGTTCCGCAAGTGCCCGGGACTGTTCCGTCAACTCTTCACGCAGACGAATCGTATTTTCATCAAATTCACAGTCATCCAATTCCGCTTTCTCGCGTAATTTGTCCTGAATCAAAAAGTCCGTACCATAAAGCGCCACACGGCGGTAATCACCAATAATGCGACCGCGCCCATACGCATCGGGGAGACCCGTAATAATACCCGATTTGCGACACGCGCGAATATCCGGGCTATACACGTCAAATACACCCTGATTGTGATCCTTGCGATACTTCGTATAAATATCATGGATTTCAGGATTCATCTTGTAGCCATAAGCATCCAGACTGCTCTGGATCATATGAAGGCCGCCATTGGGGACAATGCCGCGTTTGAGCGGCGCATCCGTCTGCAACCCTACAATTTTTTCATTCTCTTGATCAATATAACCAGGAGCATACGCCGTAATGGAAGCCCCCACTTCGGTCGCAATGTCCAAAACCCCTTTCGCATGTTCTGCTTTAAGAAGCGCCGAAACTTTGTCCATCAGCGTCTTCGTGCGTTCTGTTTCAGGGGCTAAAAATGAAGCATCGCCTTCATAGGGCGTGTAATTCGCCTGAATAAAACCGCGCGTGTCAATTTTGGTTGTCCAATTTCCTGTTTTAAATTCTCGCCATGCATCCGCATTGGTCATAAATCCACCTTCAAATTTTTTCGCATTTCCATAACAATGTCTAAAGCCTTTTCCACGCTCTCGGAGCGCGCAAGCAACACGCCCATACGGCGGTGCCCTTTCAATTCCGGTTTCCCAAAAAGCCGAATCGATGTGTTTGCTTCCGCAAGCACTTTCTCAAGATTCCCCATTTTCAATTGCTTCGAATCTCCTTCACAAACGATCGCCTTCGAGGCCGAGGGCCCATGAAAAGCAATATTCGGAATCGGGAGCCCGAGAATCGCCCGCGCGTGAAGCGCGAACTCGGAAAGATCCTCGGAAATCAAAGTCACCATGCCCGTATCATGCGGACGGGGACTCACTTCGCTAAAGAGAACCTCATCCTTACAAACAAAAAGTTCCACACCAAAAATACCGCGACCGCCAAGAGCGTCCGTGATTTTCTTCGCGATGACCTTTGCCTGTTCGAATAAATCTGCCCGCATGGGCTGCGGCTGCCAGGATTCCTGATAGTCTCCATCAACCTGGTGATGTCCCACAGGTTCCAAAAATGAAGTTCCTCCCACATGGCGCACCGTCAACAACGTAATCTCGTAATCGAAAGGCACAAAGCCTTCCACAATCACGCGGCTTGCGTTTCCTGTACGACCCTCGTGCTGAGAAATATCCCAAGACTTACGAATGTCCGCTTCTGTCTTCACCACGCTTTGTCCGTGGCCGGACGAACTCATCACCGGTTTCACCACACAAGGAATTCCAATTTCCTGAACCGCACGGAAAAAATATTCAAAGCTATCCGCAAAACGATAAGGGGACGTCTTCAGGCCCAGTTCTTCTGCAGCCAATCGACGAATGCCCTCTCGGTTCATGGTAAGCTTTGTCGCCTTCGCCGTAGGGATAACATGATACCCCTCCTGCTCCAGTTCCACCAGCGTCGATGTCGCAATGGCTTCCACTTCCGGCACAATGTAATCCGGTTTTTCCAACTCGATCACACGGCGAAGTTCAGCACCATCCAGCATATTGATAACATGAGAGCGATGAGCCACTTGCATACCGGGCGCATTCGGGTAACGGTCCACCGCAATGGTTTCCACACCGAGGCGCATCATTTCAATAATGACTTCCTTCCCCAACTCCCCCGCCCCGCAAAACAAAACGCGAGTCGCTGAAGCGCTTAATGGAGTTCCTATAGACGGCATACGAGATCTCCTCTGACCACGTTACTCCACAGCCAATCTGCGGAATTTCGAGGTTTAACAACATATAGTGTTATTATATATTTTTTACCACAAGATGTGGTTCCAAAGATAACAAAAAGGCATTCGGAATAGAAGGGTTTTTCAAGCAAATATTTTTACATCAGCGAGCATTTTTGACGTTTTTGATTGTTTTTGGCCCTTTTTTGTAACTTTTGCCTAAAGTTCCCATCTCATACTCGTTCAGACAGGAAACTGCGGCTCGGGTACAAGGAGTACCCTCCTCATAAAAAACAGCCCGATCATTAGTAAAAACATTACGAACTAAAGTCCAAAAATTCTCAGACGCGCCATTCGCGAAATCTATATCATAAAAAATATCGGCATCTCGAGTGACTACACGCACATTACAACTGCCCTTGGCTTCTGTATTTTTGCTTTTAATACTGAACCCGTAAAGAGCTTCGACCACTTCAAAGTTCATCACTGACGGCACTTCAATTTCAAAATCGTCCCATGTGGCATACTGTCCTTCTGCTCGCATATTAAACCAATGATCAGGAGCTGTTTCCATGGTTTTTTCCATAGCCGAAGTCAATGCGCTCAAATAAGTATCACGCACTAAAGCAAGCTCTTCTTCCAGTATCGCTCGCGACTCTTCAGCAGAAGTTTCTTCTGATTCGGCCCACAGTGGAAAGCTCAAGAGCAAAACAAAGCAAAAAGTCAATAGTAATTTCATGCTATAAAAAATACACATTCTGTCAATAGCGCATTTGTGATACATGGCTTAACACACGCTTCATTATGAATAAATCGCACAATACGCCTATTGGTGCACAAAAATAATTATCTTTTCGAAGCAATCAATTAAAACTAATCAGGAGTTGAATAATGATTAAAAGAATTGCACTTATGCTTGCAATCACTGTAGCCTCTTCTTTCGCCTCTTGGGACTTATTCCCAGTGAAGGCAGCGGGGGACGGTCAAGCTAAACTTATAATCCCATACATATGGGAAGACGATAACTATATAACCTCGGCATCACTGGGTGCTCGTTATACGGTTGTACAAGGTTTAGAAATTTCGCTCTACAATGTGGCTTATACTACTTATGGGTGGAAAGATGTAAATAATGAAAATAAAACAGAAAGTGGTTTTGCTGATATCGTACTAGGAGTTCGTTATTGGTTCCCATTTAATCTAGGTCTATTTTTAGACGCATCTCTCCCCACAGGAGATAAGGATCTTTTTGTCGACTGTTATGCATTCCGTGAAGGTATTCAGTATGCCATTCTCGCTTCTGACGCATTCAAAATAGGGACAGAAGTTAATTTAACTACTTATACAAAGGGAGATTTCAACGGTGTGACCTATTCTACAGGGCCTCTTTTAACGATTGCCACAGAATTTGACTACACCATCGGTATGGTAACCCCATTTCTTGAAGGCGATATAAGCTCAAGACTTGCCAAAACTAAAGTTTCTGGCGACTATTTTTCCTATAAACTTGATGACAAGAAAAGCGCATACGCGATTGGTTTAGGGGCAAGAATTGATTTCAATAGTGTATTTACCTTAGAGGGCGAATTTATTACCGGAAGCGATTTTGAAGAAACAGATCTACAACATGGTGTGAGTCTTGCTGCATACGTGAATTTTTAATTCCTTTATCCCATGAGAAAAGACCTCGGAAAATGCCGAGGCCTTTTTTATAAACTTTTGCGTTTGCTTTTTACCGCAGTTCCATAGGGATGTACTCCCGAATCGTTTCACCGGTATATACCTGCCGCGGACGATAAATGCGTTGTTTGGGATTCTCATTAATTTCGTTCCAATGAGCAATCCACCCCGGCATGCGCCCAATCGCAAACAGTACGGTAAACATATTGAGTGGAATGCCGATCGCCTGCAAAATCAAACCCGAGTAAAAATCCACATTCGGATACAGTTTTCGCTCGATAAAATAATCATCATGCAAAGCGAGTTCCACTATCTCCTGGGCAATCACAAGCAACTCATCATTTTGCCCGTGCTTCGCGAGTAGCTTCTGCGCCGCTGCTTCCAACACTTTG
>MNYL01000022.1 GCA_001873075.1 Fibrobacteres bacterium CG2_30_45_31
GCTTTCTGTCATTATCCATAAACGAAATTGAACCATGATGCGACGAGTAAAAAAACTACAGCAACCAAAGGTCAACCCTTTTGAAAAAGAGTAGAAAGTGCGGCAATAAAAACTATCGGAGAAAACACTTTGGTTATTTTCACCAAGAAAGGCGACGCAACTTCATATGCTTCAATGTTCTTCGCCACGTCTACATCAGCCTTGTTATCAGAAGCTGTTACCTCAGGAAGTTCCAATTTCATCCACTCCCAGATCGTCAAAAAATTTTCGGTGCAATTGATTACAGTAGAGGTTTTCGTCTCTTTATTGAACAAAGTAATCTTTCGTTCTTTTTTATGTACATAGACCTTAAACTCAGTATAATCCTTTAAATTCACTCTCTGGGTATTAAAAACTTTTATTTCGATAAACAAAGTTTCCTCGAGAACAATCTTATGCTTTACAACATGGAGCGTGGCATACAAAATAAAAGCATCTAAAAAAAAGCATCACCACCGTTAAGTAAGTATCCACAAACACATCAGTAAAAAAGCCATCCCGAAGAATGGCCTTCAAAAAGTTTGTTTTTTAAGAACAGAGAATTCTAAAAGAGTTTGATTACTCATTCCCTATATTTAGAAAACTAATTACCGCACCTCCATATTCCATGTACGCGAACCGCTCTGCATCACATATAGCCCGGGGGAAATATTCAAAATATACACACCATCATTTTGGATTTTCAAGCTCGCCACGCGCTGTCCTTTGAGAGTATATACATTCAAGTTCCCACGAAGCCCTTGCACAGACAAATTTTTCCCACTCAGTTGGAGTTTGATATCATCAATAACAAGCGCAGGGGAAATAAAGCCCAGTTCTAAATTTTTAGCTAAGATCAATTTGCTGTGAGCTCGATTTCCCCAAACGGTATCTACCTGTGCGGTACGGACTTCGCCCAGACGGTAAGTAATGTACACCGTATCTCCCAAAGTCATAGTACTTGGGAACGTAAAATGCATATTCGCATCAACCGAACCCGCAGAAATTGTATCTATTTGCATTACCAGATTTTTTTGAAGCGTCTCAATATCGTAATCGTTATCCAAAAACTTTGTCAAATCAAAATTATCTGGAGTGAACCATGTTTCTGCAAAAGCGAAAGGCGCATTGATCACATTTCGTAATCCTGGATAAGTGCTGTCCTCACGGAGAATCCATACTTTTTTCAAATCAAAAACATCGAAATAAGAAGCCATTCTCATTTGGATTGTAGTATAGTCAAGAGCAGAAACAGAAGTATCGCTCTCAGGGTTGATAATACTGCTGTCGGACAAATCCGTATTCCAGAAATTATTAGAGAGCACGGTTCCCAAATTATATCCGACAATACCACCCACAAAGCGCTGGCCCTCTACCTTCCCCGCCACATAATTACTGCTGACGGAACCCTCTTTTGCATTAAGTCCCACAAGACCACCAACGTACTGATCTCCCTTCACATCTCCGGTGGTATAACTATTCGTCACACGTCCACTATAATTATAGCCCACTAAACCACCCACCGCGTAATTTTTAAAATGGTAGTCGGAAGGAACCTCCCCACGCACTTTACCAGTGGAAAAGCTCTGAAAAACCGATCCCAAGAAAAGCTCACCGATGAATCCCCCCAGATTTTCATCGCCATCGACCGTTCCTGTAGCATAGCATTTTGCAATGGTATCAGTAGAGCTACTCCCTACAAGACCCCCTGCGGTTTCAAAAGAAACATGCACATTTCCCGTAGCGTAATTATCCGTGATAATACTCTTATAGGAGGTACCAATCAATCCCCCCGCACTATTCCAGCTACTCACATTCCCTGATGCAAAATTTCCGATCACCGTACTCGAATCGCTGTGTCCAAGGAGTCCACCCACATAATCTCTGCCAATGACGGTCGCCATAGAAACACTCTGTTCCACACGGCCCGCCCAGTTCAATCCCACTAAGCCACCGACATAACTTCCATAATGTTCGCCCGTCACTACACCAGAAACGCTGACATGGCTTATGGTGCCGACATTGAGATTCGCAACAACCCCACCGACATGTTCGTTCCCTGTAATTGCCACATTCACCAAAATTAAACTGTCAATGGTGCTCCCAGAAGCCGCACCGAATAAGCCCACATAACCAGAATCGGGAAAATTGACGGTCAGATTACTGATGGAATGACCTGCCCCATGAAAATCACCTTCAAAAGGTTGTTTGATACTACCAATCGGTTTAAACGGTTCGGTTGCCGAGACTGAAGCATCAATATTTGCAGTGAGGCGATAATGGCGATACAAGTAATAAGGATCATTTTCGCTTAGTGATTGGAGCGTTTCGTAATCGGGAATTGCGATGTCCTTACTTCTATCAAAGGGTACTTTGACAAAAGCACTACCGCCCCAAACGGTATCCCCACTTGCGACCGCTCCCACGCGATAATAAAAATACAGAGAATCGCCTGTAACATTCAAACGATGTTCCCCGTTGAGCCAACCCACCAAAGTGGCGCTTTTATTCGAAGAATAACCTGAAACTGATGTGAAAATAACATTCGCAGGCTCGCTTTGCTGAGATAAAGTAAACGCAAAAGGAGCACTATCCATGCCCTGCAATAGCGGAAAAGATTTTCCTGCAACAAGACTCCAGGAACTCACAAAATTCCAACCACTAAAAGAAGCCTGTAATTTCATATTCGCAGTGGTAAGTCCCGTGCCACCCACAGAAGTGAGCATACCAGAGGTTTCGGTGTTCCAGTAACTTTTTGTCACCTCTCCATCGTAGGCAGAGCCCACAAGACCCCCGGCAGACATTCCATCCACAAAAGCGGCAAGCACAGGCCCAGAGGCATAGCAAGAAGAAATCTTACCATAGCTGTTATTTCCGACAAGGCCGCCGAGAGAGCCTAAGCCTGTGACAAAACCTGTCGCATAACTATTATTCACAGAGCCATAATTATCCCCTACCAATCCACCCACATTGTATTCTCCTCTCACTTCCACCGCAGCAAAACTAGAATTGATAGTGCCTCCATCGTTATGACCCACCAGAGCTCCTGTGTTATAGCTACCACCCACAATAGTTCCACCCAGCATTCCTATACTATCTATGATTGCGGAAGCATCCATTTCACCGACAAGCCCTACTGAGCTCATGTCGGGACGATTTATCGTCAAATTTTGAATGCTATGTCCCGCCCCATGAAACGTTCCCAGAAAAGCAGTTGTTGAATTTCCAATCGGAGTAAAACCCTCGCATATATTCAGGGCATCGCAGTTTTCTGTCGACGAAGCGGAGGCATCAATATCCGCCGAAAGACGATAGGCCGACGTAATATCCAAGGGGCAATCGCCGACTCCAACCAGCTTAAGGTGGTCATAAGTCGCGACCAAGTATTCCCCAGCGGTATTTTTAGAAAGACCACACGCCGCAAACGCGCCATGAAAAGTCAAAGCAACAATAGCACAAATAAAAGCTTGTTTCATAAAAACCCCAGACAAAACCAAACCTGAAATAAATCTAATATTTTAAAGCATTCCTAAAATTGCACCTAATCGAATTATAGTTCGTTATTCACAATGGCAAATACAACCGCATTAGCGATTACTGATTTCTGCTCTAATTCGGCCTATTATCCTAAGAGGCGAGTTTACAATAGGTACTAAAGCAAGTGTTCCCTTATAAAACATGGGGGAATAGCATTAATTTGTATGGTGCCCCTGAGGTTTAATCAAGTCCATTCCGAATGTCAATCTCGTGAGTTTTTCTCATAAGCTCAAGTTCATATTTGCCATTATTCACCAGTCCTGTAGAATCCGCCGAGAAATTCTGCGGATTCCCCTTGTAAATAACTTTGAATGCCTCACCTTTCCGGGAATTTTGAAGGTTACGAATTTAACCGGAGGAGCGATCAGATTATCGCGGAATTCACCGGAAAAGTTTGGCATTGCATCGTTACGGAATCGGGTGTTAACGTTCTACTGGAAAAATGAAGGATTTGTTTCCCATCGTGTAGAGTCTCTATTTAAACACAATCCTCATCATCAAACCCTAACAGTAAAATCTGAATTTTAAGGCCTTTAGAAAAAGTCAAAGTGGCGACAAAAAGAAGGAGTCGCAGCAATTTCATTTTTTATGTTCTACGCATTGTTTTGCTTTTTCCAAATAAGCAGAAGCCATCGCAGGGTCGCGAGCTAAAATTATTCCTGCATACTTTTTCACATTGGTGCAATCCCCTTTGCGAAAATAGAACTCCGCAAAGTCTAGCACTAAGTGCAACACCACAATTAACTATATGGTGTTTATGGGAAAAATATACAGCCACTTGAGCTCCTATAAACGATGAAAAATTACGCGTTTTTAAGGTTTTTGAAACCCTTGAAGAACAACATGATGAAGGTTTTTTCAAGGGAATCGAACTCGCGACTGCCACCGACGTTTTTATGCAAAATGTTGTCCATATTTTTAAACATTTGTTCAAACATATACAACCATCAGGGAAGCGTCAGCGACTCACGAGTCAAGACCACCCCAAAGCGGGGTGGCTTGAAAAAGCCCTATAAGGGCTTGGAACAGCCTGCGCCTTAATGACGCGGGCTTTCTCTTTGTTCAAGCCTAAGTGGATTGATTACTTGCTACCCTTAAAAGGGTCGTTATATTCTTTCGTACAGAGTTTATCTTCGATCTGGTCTGATGTTTCCTGTTCTCGAATATACTTCTGAACCGTCGATGTGTTCAAACCGACCGTACTTACATAATACCCTGTCGACCAGAAATGACGATTCCCGAACTTATACTTCAGATTTGCATGTTTTTCGAAAATCATCATGGCAGATTTTCCTTTCAAATATCCCATGAACGATGAGATGCTGTATTTGGGTGGTATCGACACAAGAAGATGGACATGATCGGCCCATCATGTGACCCTCAATAATATCCACCCCTTTCCATTGGCAAAGATTCTTGATGTATCCTTGAATATCCGAACGGAGTTGGTGATAAATTATTTTTCTTCGATATTTTGGTGAGAATACAAGGTGATACTTGCAAAGCCATTTTGTATGTGCTAAACTTTCGGCCATTAGAGTTTTCCTTAATTGTTAGTTGGCTTGAACAACCAATGACTAGCAACACGGAAGCACTCTTTTTTTGCTTAAGCAGGAATCTCACCCGCATAGCGGGTGGTTTTTGAAACCGCGAGAATCGCGGTTTCCTCGTCTCAAGAGCAAAAAAAGCCCCCAATCCAAGGGGGCCCATTTTTTATTTTTTCAACACTTTTGCCATCCGATTTAAAAGCAGCGGGTGCGTTTGGCCACGTTCAGCCTTCTTGGAATACTTATTCATCGCGACTTCCTGAGCTTGCTTGATAATACTTGCCGGATTCACAAACGGCATCAGAGCATAACCCACACTCAAAAGCAAAAGGCCATGGAAAGCGATTTCTTTATCCTCAACAAGGGCCAAGGCGACATTATCTGCGGAATATTCGTCCAAGCGGCCCAACTTTTTCAAGCGGTTCGCCATCCAGAGCCGAAAAAGACTGGTGTGTTTTAAG
>MNYL01000002.1 GCA_001873075.1 Fibrobacteres bacterium CG2_30_45_31
GGAGAAAGCGCTCCCTGGGCCTGGTCCTGCAAGCTGTCAAAATTTTCAAAGGCAAGCTTCCCTGCGATACCGACAACGATAAGCCACAGCAATGCCATCGGTTTGCTGATGACGAGGTTGATCAGTGGTTTTATACGCTTTAAAAATGCATCGGGGTCTAACAGGGGAATGCGAAGAAAAAAGATATTGAGAATCGTGGATCGCACTTTCTTTTTTTGTTTTTTGGATCGGCGATCGAAAAGCTGGAAACTATCCTCGGCGATGTCGTAATGAAGCATGTTCGCCTGATACAACTGGGAAAGAATCTCGATGATTTCGCCTTGTCCCGGAGAATGATCGGGATCCTTTTCCAAAAGTTCCTGCCACACCTGCCCTATGGTTTTTTTGAGATGCAGTCGCGAAATGAATTCGTAGGCATTTTCCTGCAGGCGGAAATACTGGTTGGTGAAGGGTTCATAGAGCACATACCATTTTACACCTCGGTAAAATTGCCTGTGAATACGAATACTTGCCCGCAAGGTGATTCGCTGATTGGCGATGCGGTACCAGGATTCATGAAAAATTTTACGGCTTTTGTCTACCACCATAATTTTAATCGCAGAATGTCAATAGCGCGGTGGCTGAGTATCCACCACAAAGTGTGTTTGCCGGATTCTATTTTGGCAACTCCCGTCATTCCGGGCCGGAACCACTCTGGGACGTTGCGTATAAATTCTCCGCGGACCTGGAATGTATTTTCTTCATCTTTGATTGTCGCTGCGGGGTGAATGCGCGCAACACGGAAACGATAAACGTAATCGGGGCGGCTCTTGATGGCGACCACTCCTTCGGCACCAAGTTTCACATTTTTTATTTCCATTTCGCCCACGTCAATTTCAGCGTAAATATTTTCGATCAGCGCAATCTGAAAAAGTTCCGCTCCGAGGGAGACTGGTGCCCCGAGGCGTTTTTCAAGATCTCCTTCCACAACCACCGCGCTATCAATGGGGGAACGGATTACGGATTGTTCTAATTTGAATCGTGTGGTTTTGAGTTTCGCCTGCGTTTGGGCAAGCTTCGCTTGGAACACGCGCATTTCCGCCAGTTGTTCTGCGGCCTGGGCTTTTTGAATTTCTCTGTGGTAGTTTTGTTCTTCTGCCATGTAGTCCGCTTCTTCCAGCAGGAACTGTTTTTTATCTAACCGGAGAATTTCTTGTCCCTTCTTGATAGGGTCTCCCGGTTTCACAAAAACGCTGTCAATATAACCGTCAAAAGGGGCGGTTACAAATACAATCTTGTCGGTGAGCAAAATGGTAGGGGAATCTACCCGGTAAGAGATTGGCACAAAAAAAGCAAAGCCTAAAAAAGCGGCAAGGACAATGCATAAAAGCTTTATCCAGGTGTGTTCATAACCGAGCACCTTCGCAAGTCCATTTCTAATAGCACTCCCGAGGCGTGCTCCAAACCAGCGATCTTTGTAGTAAAGTTCTCCGAGACGAGTGGCGATTTGCCCCGCCGTTAATTGAAGCCGTGTCAATTCTGATTCGGAAAAAGGGGCCTGAACGCGTTCAAATGTGAGAATGCCAATAACATTCGCTTCGCGCCGGATCGGTACGGAAAGGAGATAACCCGTGTCATGGGTTTTATGGTAGAATTCGTGGGCTCTCGCGACCAGTCGCGAATTTTCGGGCAGAGGAAAAACAATATCGGCATCCTGCTCCAGCGCCTCTTCCATCGCGTTTTCCAGATTACGGACAATTTCCATTTTCTTTTCAAACGTATCGGTATGGCTGAGTGCGGTCACTCTCACATAGCCTTTTTTGACCCAGCCTAAGCTCACGCGGTCGCATTGATTGCGATTGGCGAGCTCATTGACCAACGTCATCGCCGCTTCAAGAAATCGTTTGGGAGTATTCACCAAGTGTGTAATTTCGAAAATAGATGTCAGATTCGCTTTCATCGTTACGGAATCATTTACGCTCTGACGAATTCGGTACTGTGCATACAGATCTGCGATACTTTTGGCGGCATTCAGAGCAAAAGTGGGGTTCTTATCCACCGAATGACCTAGGTAACCCAAAAAGAGAGCGTTCCCTTGTTGAGAATCCAATATGACAGGACACCCGATAATCGTGTAGTCCTTGGTGGGGATAATGGCTCCACCTTTCTCTAGACACATTTTATGACAAGTGTCAATGGCTGTCAGAAATAGGCGCAGATACTGTTCATAACCTTTAGATTTGGGGGCAAAGGCGAGTGTGCGCCACTCTTTTCCCGAATCGCGGAGGCAAATGACACCGGCCTTCGTTCCTGTCACTTCTAGCAGTGAGCTTAAATAAGTTTCCCAGAACTGCAATGGTTCACCGGCGAAATTCCGAAGCACTTGCAATTTCTGTAATGAGTCAATAAATACGTCTGGCGTTTGAAGTCCTCTCATGGTAGGCAAAAATCTAGAAAAATAATGTCAGATTCACTCCCTGAATTTTAATATTTGAATGGAGGTTCTGATATATTTGTCATTCTGCTGGATCTATTTGAAATTGGGAATGTGACAGTGAAAATAATCATTGTTGAAGAAAAATAATCGTAAGTGTTTTCTCGAGAATTTTTGTGGATTTGTCTGGTCTGATTGTGCGCGCATCGTGGGGAATGATACCAGAGAATAATATTCCCCCTATTGTCTCTGGACAACGTTAAACCGGAGAAAAAAGGATTTTCGAAGGTTAGAATGTATATTTTGATAGGGTGGTTAGAATTGTGAGAAAACAGCATTTTAGTTGTGGGATTGGTCAAGGATTCGCTTTACGAGTCCTGTTTTTGTTGTTTTTTGGCTTGATTTTGGGTGCTTGTTCGGATCTTTTGAGTGATCGAGGCAATAGTGCGGAGTCAGGGAATCCAGAAATGGCGGGTCTTTTGACTCTGGAAGGGGGTGCTCCAGCGAAAAATGCTCGAGTACAATGTGTTCCGGCAGGCTACAATGCTCTACGCGATTCTGTTTTAGACTCTCGGTGGCAAACCTTCACTGATTCTTTGGGAAATTACAGTTTGAAGGCCGTTCCAGAAGGAAACTTTTCTTTAGAAGCATATCATGTGGAGTCCGGGATGCGATTATTGCTTCAGAATCTTGCGGTAAAGAAAGACTCCACCTTGGCTATTGCTGGGGAACTCACCCCTACGGGGACGGCGCGCATCGAAGCCTCTCCATTTGAAAACGGCACTTCCGGTTACGTTTATGTGATAGGAACGAGCATTTTGCGCTCTGTAAAAGTCAAATTCGGGGCTATTTTTGTGGATTCTCTCCCGGCAGATCAACTGGACTTGCTTGTATTCATTGCGGATAATGGCGATTCTCTGACTCTGGATTCCGCTCTCACAGTGGATTCTGGGGATACTGTCAATGTCCTAGCTCCTCTCATTTCGCTGACTTATAAGGTGCCTCTTAACACCACTTCTGGCGGTGCCAACATTACGGACACCCTTTTCGGCTTTCCACTCGTTTTGCGCTTAGATTCAAGTCTTGTTGACTTTTCTGTGATTGGGAATATTTCTGGGACTTGGACTGCAAAAAAGGCGGATGGTACCGTGCTGCCTTTACAACTTGCGAAATGGGATAACAAGGCAAAATCAGCTGATTTCTGGGTGCGTCTCGATACGCTCCTTCCGCAAAGTACAACGGATACTTTGTTCTTTACTTTTCAAGAGGGGACAGCCTCTGTGGCGAACGATCCAATTTTTAATGCCGCCAATGGATTCATTGCGGTGTGGCATTTTGAAGATGGGGCAAACATCGCTTTGGATGCGACAGGGAATGGATATGCTGGCGTTGGTGCTAATACTTCCGTGGGTGCTGGTGCTATAGGTAGCGCGTTACGATACAATGGACTTACCAGTTATATGAGCATTCCGAGAACGGCAGAAGGGGAACTCAATTTTGCTTATGATGACACCATGAGCATCTCTGTTTGGGTGCACCCGGATATTCTAAACACCAGCCGCTTTGTTTATGGTAAAGGGGTGACTCAATATCATCTCAAGTATTTGTATCCGGATGGCTGGCTCTTTGAACGCTATAAAGAACAGACGGAAGGCTCTGCGAGGTACTGGTACAAAGCCCCTCTGGATACCATCGAAGATACCGGAAAATGGGATTTTCTCACCGTGGTTCAAGTGGGTACCATTATCAACTTGTACCGAAAAGATTCTCTCATCACTTCCAGTCCTGCGATCGGCACTTATGCCTCTTCTTATTACACGAGCAATGATTTTGAAATTGGCCGTCAAGTATTTCCTCTGGATGTTGATAGCACAGGGCAATATTTCTGGGGAGCTATTGACGAATTGCATATCAGTAAAGTCGCCCGCTCTGCAAGTTGGGTGCGTGCCACCTACCTCAACCAGCGTCCTGTGGACGCTTGGCCCACGGTAATTAAAGAGCCCTAAAAGAATTCAGATTCTTCTAAAAATTCGTTTATACTGATCCTATGACAACGATAACCGATTTGCAGAGTTTACAAAGGAAGCCCCATAAAGAGTCGTAGTTAAAAGGTCTCACTCTAGCGATTATTTTCGCCATGCCCCCCAAGAATCCGTTATTTTTTTCCGCCCACAGGGAATAGCAACAATTGCATTTGGTAGACTTTATCGGCACCCTCGTCTTCATCGGCAATTTGGGCGATCTCTTTACGAAAATCGTTCATGCGTTCCACAATGCGTTTATAACCTTCTTGAGAAATACCGAGGGTAAGCCCCGAGATATTCCGTTCTTGAGGTGGGTCTCTGTCAATGGAATCGGCGCCGAGTTTGAGGCAATGCTGATGGAATCCTCGCAGAGCGATACGAGAGGCGTGATCTCCTGTGGTGATTGCATTTTGGGTCAGAGAATATTTTCCTGATTTGTCTTTTGTAATGAGTCCGCAGGCTTCCAGTAAGTGTACCGATTCTTTGGCTTCTTCAGGGGTAACTTTCGGGTGTACTTGACTTGCGAGGGTCTCGTAGTCTCCAGAAAATCCAAACATTCCGATCAGAGAACGTACCACGAGATGGCGCCAATGGGAATAAATTTGATATTGATAATTGGCAAGCAAGTGTTGATCTTGGGTGAATCGCACGATTTTAAGCACCGTTTGCATTTTTTCAAACCAACGGTTGCGTTCTTCCATGGTGTCGGATTGATTGAAACTCACCAATGCTTCAAAAAATTCAGATTCGCGTTTGCCTAATCGAAGACCTCGAGCAATTTTGGATACACTTTCTGCAGAAAGATTCTTTTCTCCTTGCATCACCCGTGAAATGAAGTCTTTTGCCTTGAATCCGATGCGATCAGAAAACGAGCGCAAAGAAAAAGTCGGCAATACCTCTTTTTTCTTTTGGTAATAATAGCGCAAATATTCCCTGTAGTCCAGGAATTCAAAAATTTTGCGCTCTGATACTTTCTTATCCATGTTAATAATTTACATATTTCGTTTTTCAATAGAGTTTTGGCGATTTATGAATCAAAGATTATCGTTGTCTGTGAACAACGATATTATGGGGAAAAAAAGGAACGATTCCGAAAAAGAATTATTTTCTGTTGCGAAGAGCCACTGATTTTGGACCTATTCGTAAAAAGGAATATCCATGAATGTTTTATTTTCGTCACTCTTGCTGATGGTTTCGGCCCTCTTTGCTCAAGTCTC
>MNYL01000233.1 GCA_001873075.1 Fibrobacteres bacterium CG2_30_45_31
TCTTGAATCATATTGGCAGCACGTACGCCTGCTGCTTGTTTTAGTTCGTTCATGGTATTCATATTAGCGCCAATGTCTCCCAAATCCGCCCTGATCGTTAAAATCTTCTTCAAAACCGTCTTCATCGGGTTCATCGGGGAACCCCGTTTCGAGTTCGGTAATGGAGGGCGGTTCGATGTTAATGATGGAAACGTCAAAAAGAAGATCCATGCCAGCAAAGGGGTGGTTGCCATCCAGTGTGACTGTCTTATCCTTGATTTCGCGGACGATGTAAACATGGGGGCCATCTTCACTTTCATCACGGTTATAAATATCTTTGGGATCTTCTGGGACTGAAAACTCCAATGAATCATCTTCATCTTGGAACATTTCGAGTTCCATCCCTATCCAAATTTCGCCAATATCTTGAAGTTCTTCTTTTGAGACTTCAATGACTAAATCCTGACGATAAGCCCCGTATCCTTTTTCGTAGGTCACAGAAATAGTGAATTGATCCCCGAGGTTTTTCCCTCCGAGAGCTTCTTCTAAGCCAGGGATAATATTTTCGTAGCCGTGCACATACACAAAAGGATGCGATGGCGGTACTTCTTCAATGACGCGTCCGTTCGTATCTTTGAGTTTGTAAGCAAGGCTTATTTTCTGATCTTTCTCAACAATATTCATTAAAGCCAAATATAGAAAAGCAAATGCTCTTATGAAGGGGATGCTTGGATTCCCATGCCTTGGGGAAAGTTTTTTTTTCCTTACCGGATTTAATTATATTTTCCCTATGATTTATGGCATCTTTTCCGACATTCACTCGAACCTAGCGGCCTTTGAGGCGGTTCTGGACTCCATGTCTCAACAGGGGGTACAGCGCCGTATTTGTTTGGGTGATTTAGTGGGTTATGGGGTGGAACCTAATGAATGTGTGGCACTTACTCAGAAGAATGCTGATATTTGTTTGGTGGGTAACCATGATAGTGTGGCGATTCGCTGGGAGTCGGATGCGGGTTTTAATCCCTATGCTAAACATGCCATTCAGTGGACTCAGGAGCACCTTTCGGAAGACTCTTTGAAGTACATGAAAAGTTTGCCCTATATGCATGAGGAAAACGAGATCTGCTTTGTGCATGCCTCTCCGATGTCGCCTGCGGATTGGGTCTATATTACTGATTTAGAAGATGCCTTGGATGCCTTTGATCATTTTTCGGGGCGTTATTGTTTTGTAGGACATACTCACAGTCCTATTATTGTCGCTATGCGTGAGGGAGCGATTCCTAAGATAATTGAAAATGACGTTTATACCGTGGAATCAGGGGAGCGTCTTTTGATGAATGTAGGGAGCGTGGGCCAGCCTCGCGACCGGGATCCTAGAGCATGTTGGTGCTTGTTTGATACGGAATTGCAAAAGGCGCGTTTGATCCGCGTAGAATATGATGTGTTTAAAACCCAAGAAAAAATGAGACTTGCGGGTTCTCCTCAGTTTTTGATTGAGCGTCTCGGAGTGGGTCGTTGAAATTAATTCTCGCGGTTTTTGGCAAAGCGGGTTCTCCCTTTGTCGCTGAAGAGGTGAATACCTATGCAAAACGTTTGCGCAGTTCTACGGATATGGAAATCGTGGAGCTGAAGCAATCTCACCGCGATGACAAAGCGCGAGGTCTTGCAGAGGAAGCCGCTGAATTTGAAAAAAAGTTTCCCAAGAGCAATTATAAGTGGATAATTCTTGCAGAAGAAGGCAAGCTCATGAATACGGTGCAGCTTGCAAAATGGATCGAACCACGATTATCATTCAACTGTGTTTTTTTGATTGGTTCTGCGTATGGAATTGATGCGAATATTAAAGCACAGGCCGATTTATTGTTGTCTCTTTCGCCTCTGACGTTTACCCATGATCACGCGAGGGTTATTTTGGCGGAGCAGTTGTATCGGTGCATGATGGTTATTGCCCACCATCCTTATCATCACGTGTAAAATCGGAAAATAAACTTCGCAGAGCGGCGTTCTCAGAGCACTCGCCGTACTTATTGTACGGCTTCGGCTCTTGCGGCCTTGCTTTGCTCGTTTCTTTTCCGATTTTATGACAAACTAATGAAGAAGTTATCTTGTACGTTCATTTCTTCGCGGCTCGGCTGTGCTTTGCGCACAGCACTTGCGCGAGGGAGAGGTGGAGATGGGGTTTGAATTTTTTGTTGGTTGGGCCTTTGGCCCTTGCATTGTTACGTTTGGTGTGGTTTGAGCGGGGTGGAAGACGTCATCTTGTAAGTTCATTTCTTCGCGGCTCGGCTGTGCTTAACGCACAGCGCTTGCGCGAGGGAGAGGTGGAGATGGGGTTTGAGTTTTTTGTTGGTTGGGCCTTTGGCCCTTGCATTGTTACGTTTGGTGTGGTTTGAGTGGGGTGTAAGAAGTCATCTTGTACTTTCATTTCTTCGCGACTCGGCTGTGCTTAATGCACATTGCTTGCGCGGGGAGAGGTTGAGATGGATTTTGATTTTTTTTGCTTGGGCTTTTGGCCCTTGCGATGTTGTTCTTTAGGGTGAGAAGAAGGGGCTGGAAGAGAATTTCATTTGTATTTTCCTATCTTTATTGAACTTTTATGAGATCTTATATTATTCGCCGCTTGCTGTTGATGATCCCGACGCTTCTCGGGATTACGGTGGTGTGTTTTGTTTTGATTCAGTTGATTCCGGGCGGCCCTGTGGAAGAAATGATTTCTAGGGCACAGTCGGCGGCGGCGATGAAGGGCGGGATGAATGCTTCGAATGCATTATCTCCAGAGCAGGTTGCTCAGATTCAAGCCTATTTCGGTTTTGATAAACCTGCATGGCAACGTTATTTTATTTGGCTTTCAAACGTGTGCCACTTGGATTTTGGAAATTCATATACTTATGGTACGCCCGTCTGGGATGTGATTGTGAGCCGCTTTCCGATTTCGCTTTTCTTTGGGCTTACTTCTTTTTTCCTTTCTTATTTGATTTGCATTCCTCTTGGTTTGTTGAAGGCCGTGCGCCATGGTTCTTCTTTCGATAAAATTTCGTCGGGGATTATTTTCTCCGGGTATGTGATGCCTGGGTATGCTCTTGGCATTTTGTTGATTATTTTCCTAGCCGGTGGTTCTTTCTTGGATATTTTCCCTTTGGGAGGTATCATGTCAGAAAATTTTGAAGAACTTTCTTTTGTGGATAAGGGCTTTGATTTGTTGCTCCATTGGACGCTTCCGATGTTGTGTTACATGATTGGTGAGTTTGCTTTTTTGACTTTGTTGATGAAAAATAGTGCTTTGGAAGAATTAGGACGTGACTATATGCGGACGGCCCTTTCGAAGGGACTTTCTTTTCGCGAGGCGGTGATGAAACATGCGCTTCGCAACGCGCTGATCCCTGTGGTGACGCGGCTTTCTGAAATTTTTACGCTGATGTTTGCGGGGGCTCTTCTGATTGAAAAGGTTTTTGATATTGATGGTATGGGCCTTTTGTATTACAATTCCATGGTGAATAGGGATTACAATGTGGTGCTTGGCATTATTTTTCTTTCGAGTTTGATGGCAATGCTCGGGCGATTATTCAGCGATATTTTGTATACAATCGTCGATCCGAGAATCAAGTTTAATTGAGGCGCAATGGCTCTGAGTCAAGAAACTAAAAATCGCTTTAAGCGATTCCGCAAAACAAAGTGGGCGTGGTATTCGTTGATCGCGCTGGTCCTTTGTTATGGTGCTTCTTTGACAAGTCCCTGGCTTGTGAACGATGAACCTTTGATTTTGAAGTGGGAGGGCTCTTACTATTTTCCGGCTTTTGCGCATTATTCGGAAAAAGATTTTGGTGGTACTTATCAGACAGAACCTGATTTTCCGAAGTTGATCGAAGAAGCTAGAATAGAGGGATTGAACGTATGGGCCTTGATGCCTCCGATTCCGCACGATCCTTTGAAAGCGGATCTTTCGCTGGAAGGAGCTCCACCGTTTCCTCCCTCCGGGGAACACTGGCTGGGGACGGATGCGAACGGTCGTGATATTCTTTCTCGCCTTATTCATGGGTTCCGAATTTGTATGTCCTTTAGTTTGTTATTGACCTTGCTGGGGACGTTCTTAGGAATTGTCATCGGAGGCATTCAGGGGTATCTTGGCGGTTGGTGGGATACGGCGTTTCAGCGCGGTATTGAAATCTGGTCTTCGCTGCCGTTTCTTTATGTGGTGATTCTCATTGGAAGTATTTACGGGCAGAACTTTTTTCTGTTGATGGCTATTATGGCGGTTTTTAATTGGATTTCGTTGAGTTATTATATGCGCGGAGAATTTCTGAAATTGCGTTCGGTGCCGTATGTGCGTGCAGCAAAGATGCTGGGAATGTCTCACCGTCATTTGTTTTTCCGTGAAATGCTTCCGAATGCGATGACGCCTGTGGTGACGCTTTTTCCCTTTACGCTGATCGGAGGTATCGGGAGCCTTACGTCTCTGGACTTCTTGGGTTTTGGTTTGCAACCTCCCACCCCGAGTTGGGGGGAGTTGATGGCTCAAGGTTTGAATAATTTGTATGCGCCTTGGATTTCGGTGAGTACGGTTTTTGCTTTGTTTGTGACGCTTCTTCTCGCGACGTTTGTGGGGGAAGGGGTTCGCGATGCCATGGACCCTAAATCGGGAGATCGCTATGAGTAATGTCTCCGATTGCGTTCTTTCCGTGCGAGATCTTTCCGTTGCTTTTGGGGGAGCGCGTGCGGTTCAGGTCACAGATCGTGTTTCCTTTGATATTGCCGCGGGGGAGTTCTTTGCTTTAGTCGGAGAATCCGGTTGTGGTAAGAGTGTTACGGCGATGAGCATTTTGCGCTTGCTGCCAGTACCCGGGGCGAAAATCGTGTCGGGGTCTGTTCTTTTTGAGGGCATCGATTTGCTGAAACTCCCCTTGGAAATGCTTCGGAAGTATCGTGGTTCTGCGATCTCTTGTATTTTCCAAGAGCCGATGCAAGCGTTGAATCCGGTGATCCCTGTAGGGAAACAGCTTTTAGAGGTGTTGCGTCATGAATCCAAAAATAGGGCACTTGAAAAAACAGTCCATTTTTTGAAACTTGCAGGTTTTGCAGATGTAGATCGCGTGATGCATGCGTACCCCCATGAACTTTCGGGTGGAATGCTACAGCGAGCTTGTATTGTGATGGCGCTTTTACCCATGCCGCGGCTTTTGATTGCAGATGAACCAACGACTGCTTTGGATGTGACTGTGCAGGCACAGGTGCTTGCGGTTTTGAAAGATCTTGCACGGGAAGCTCATACTTCTGTGCTGTTGATTACTCACAATATGGGTTTGGTCGCGCAATATGCGCAACGTGTCGCTGTGATGTATGCCGGGCGCATTGTGGAAATGGGGGAAACGAGTGCAGTGATCGATTCCCCTTTGCATCCTTATACTCGCGGGCTTTTAGCGGCTATTCCTGAACGTCACTTGAATATGAGTTCGCTTCAATTTATTCCAGGCAATGTCCCCAATCCCAAGGACTTTGTGCCCGGGTGCCGATTTGCTTCTCGTTGCTCGAAAGTGATGCCCGAGTGTATCGATTTCCCGCCTAAGCAAGGCGATGATTCCCATTGGGCCATGTGTTTCTTTAAGGATTAAAA
>MNYL01000040.1 GCA_001873075.1 Fibrobacteres bacterium CG2_30_45_31
GACTTTAGGATCTGTGGAAAAAAGGCGATTAAGCAAAACAGTACTTTGAATATAAAGTTCGCTCATTACTTTTTCCAATTTTTCACTGAGAAAACCATGAATCATCATAGTAGGAATTGCAATAATTAAACCGGCTTCAGTAGTGATCAATGCTTCCGAAATACCACCCGCAAGGACTCGAGCGTCGTTGGTGCCCACTTGCGTAATTACAGTAAACAGCGTGATAATACCAGTCACCGTTCCGAGAAGGCCCAAGAGAGGCGCTATCGTACCGAGGGCGGCAAGGATCCCCATACGTTTTTCCAATTTCGGTTGTTCGCGAAGCATCGCTTCTTTGAGTCCTTTTTCAGCCGCATCACTTCCCTTCTCCGCATTGCGTACAATGCTGAAAAGAATCGCCGATAAACTGGAATTCACGTTAAGACAAAGATCCATGGCCTTTTCATATTCCTTCGAATCCACTAACGAATAAAAGCGCGTCACAAATTTACCCCCAGTACGCCCGCGATAAATCAGGGTAATAAAGCGTTCAAGGCAGAGAATCAAGGCCAAGAAAGCAACGAGAGCGAGCGGGTACATTACAATACCACCATCATGAAACCATGTGAGAAAAGCTTCTTTGCGTGTTTTTTCCTTGTTCCCGGCCGTTGAATTCTTGATCGCTTTATTTTGTAATACATCTAAAGGAATCCAGACTGTCTTCTTCCCTTTTTCTACAGCAGCTACAGCGGTGCGCATTCCTTGAGAAAGGCTCGGAGGCATTTCATTGTTCCATTCAAAAATTTTGCCTTGTAAGGAGCCTGTGCGGAGTAAAGCTTGTATATCCTGATTTTCACGGGCTGCTTCTGCAAGAAAAATGGTTCCCAAACGCAAGCGGTACACGGGCACTTCAGCACGCGATCCCATCTGCGAATTACGAGAGCCAAAATCCTGCGTATAAGTAAATTTTTGACGAGAAAGCTGATCTTCTAAAAAGAGATTCATGGCCCCCAGCGTATTGGGTGTTTTCTTCTCCGCTTCAGTGCGGGCCTTTGATAGCGAAAGCAAGCGCATTTCCATGCCGAGAGGATAATCCCCAGGAACTTCGGTCTCCACTTTTTCAATAGTCTGAATCACTTGCAAGTTCAAAGCCAAAGAAGCCGCTTCTACACCTTGCGCTTTTTCCTGGAAGTCTGTCGTCGCATTCTGCGAAGCAACACGTTCCTCACCCAAACGGCCAATGTCCGAAGAAAGTTTAGAATAGCGTCCCTCAAGAGAGCGCGCCTCTTGTTCATGATCTTCAGTCATGCGATTCTCTTTATATCGCGCGCGCCAGTGGTCGGCATCCTTTTTTTCTAACAGGTTTGCTTTCTCAAGACGAATTCTCTGGAGTGCATCGACTTCCTTTTTCAAATTCTCTAGCTGCACCAATTGTAAAGAATCTTTCAACGCTTGCTCATCGACCTTACTCCGTGCAAATAACGGGGAAGAAAAGGCAAACAACAATGCCATACTGATAATCAAAAATCGTTTCATGGTTATTTTCCCTCTTGAGCGTAAATGCTAATGGAAAGTGGCAAAGTCACCATCTGAGGTGGTTTGCGCGCCTGTTTTACATCCAGGGCCGTCTTAATGGCTTCGCGTTCTTCCAAGGTCAGAGTTTCTTTCCATTCAAAAGTGACGGAATCTTTGGTTCCCTCGCGCACTAAAATACCAAACATCGTGGAATTTTCGTCGGAATAAACCATCCACTGGTTTCCTATACGCAAAAGTCTCGCATTGATACTTTCTCCATTTTTTCGTGTCATGGGAGTATTTATCAACTGAACCTCATCGCCAAATCGAACTTCTTCACCGATAATCGAATTGATTCTCGAAAAGGCCTCTTCTTCAAGCGCATTATTTGATTCCAGATCTCTCCGAAGAGCCCGAACGCGATCCAATCTGGTTGCCTTATCCCAAGGGAGTGTTTGCATCACCTGAGATTCCAGATCTACGCAAATGCGGGTAAGCATGAGGCGCATCGCTTTACGCTTACTTTTATCGTTTTCGATACGCCCTTTGTAAGTCGCCTGTTTGTTGCGCTCTGCCTGCAACTCAACGGCCACTCGTTTGATTTTTTCGTTCAGAGAATCGATTTCCGCATGGCGGCGATTCAGATCCTCCGTATAGCGTGATTCCAATAGGGCATAGCGTTTGACATCGTCTTTTAAGAGGGAATCTGATTCCCGCAATTGACGGTCGAGTTTTTTAATTTCGACGTTCAACGTCGCTTTCTGAAGTTCTGCGGCACGTATATCGTCTTGCACCGCCGCAAGAGAGAAGCTAGTCAAAAGAAGCAAAGTCCCGACTATTTTACTTTTGGTAATCACATTGTGGATCATCTGTATTTTCCTCACACCAGGTATTTACAACCTGCTTTAGTACATCCGAATTCAAATTATTCAAACGATAACGACTGACCAGTGCGGTACCACACTGAGGCGAATTTTTCAAGGGCCAGCCACGATCCGCACACCAATTCCACAAAACTTCCTTACAGGAATTGAGTGTTTCACTTACCTGGCAATCATTATAATTCAGACTGCACCCGGGTTGCGAAGCAGGGAAATTATTGGCAATGCAGTAGCGTTTCATTCCATCCCAATAAGCCTCTTGCTTTGCTATAGAATCAATCTCTGGGGGTAACAACGAATCCCACACCTCATTTTTTTCCAAAGCGACTTTCACAGCGGGCGCATAGCATTCGCTCGCCACATAATTACTATCGGCACAGAACGTGTACAAATAATCCCGGCATGCCTTCGTAGACCAACTGGTGTCTCGACAATTCGTGACTCCTTTCGCCGCATAAAATTCAACGTCATCCTCTTTACTCCAACCCATATATAAATTGAACGTATCGACAGCCACGCCAGAGAAAAATCCATTTCCCCCTTTCACATTCGTCACAGGGATAATCCTTGGATCTTCAGCACTTGCAAGCGTCGTATTCACAAAATCCACATAACCCTGATCTGTCGCATAAAAATAAAAATCAACGGAACGAAGGGGAATCTGAAAACTCATAAAAAACAAGGTGTCAATGGAATTGACATCCCCGAACTTGAAATTTTCCATAAAATCCGACTGTTTTACAGAATCATAAGGACTATAGGTTAAAATGCTTTCGTCCATAAAGGAACTCATCATTTTGTTAATCGAGTTGTCAACATTTTCGCCTCCATTTACATTATCGTACTTGATAGTCACCAACACACCGCGCACAGCATCATCAAACTCAGGGACAAAATTATAGGTCAACATATCGTTAGGATAACTCAAGGTAAGGCTTGTATCCCCATAGAATAATTCCCGCCGTTCTCCATTCACCGTTGGCGTATAGGCATGGGAAATCGAAAATACCGATGGAATGGATGCCGTCGCCGTATAATGAGAAGTCACAGCACGCCCTGCGCTGTCCCAATGCATCACTGCATCAAAACTATAAGTCTTTCCACGTTTTGCAATCATATCGGAGGGTCCATCAAAGCAATTCGGCTTCACCGATTGTGGAGAAAGAGTAATTGTGGTATCCGATCCACTAAAATTGCCCGAAATAGTTACGGAAGCGCTGTCGTAATACGCAAAATTTTCCGAAAGAGTCTCATCCAAAGCAAGTAGCCTTTGAAAACAGACTCCGGTCACTGGCCGCCCATCAATCACATAGGCAATCGTATAAACCCCGCGATACTCTTCCTTTTCCTCTGGCCAATAACTCCAAGGCCCTTGACAAGCGCAAAGAGCCAAAGCAATAAGACTGAGTGAGAGCAACGAACTCCAGCGACGCATCGCAGCCGATTTAGCGGCCTTTTTACTTTCCAAGAGGTGGCCAAGGACACCGAGGAAAATAGTTTGACCATAGATAAATTGAGCGAGACCGAGCCGGAGAAGGCGCGAGAATGGGGCCATAGCAACGCTATTGCCGCGAGCCGAGGGAACGGCCTTTTTGCGTTCCAAGAGGTGGCCAAGGACACCGAGGAAAATAGTTTGGCCATAGATAAATTGAGCGAGACCTAGCTGGAGAAGGCGCGAGAACGAGGCCATAGCAACGCTATTGCCGCGTTGGAGCAACGAACTCCGGCGAAGTGTCGCAGCCGATTTAGCGGCCAAAATATTTTCTGAGGTGGCCTTAGAAATAGTATTCATAACTTAACATGATGGGTAAAAAGGGAAACTGCGTTACTTTTACTAACTCTGGAGGATTCTTAGTGGTATCATAGGAGTAGGAGAAAACATTTTCATGATCTGTCACATTGATAATGGTCCAACTGAAATTCCACTTATTCTCACGGCCAACATCAATCAACTTCACATCGAGGCGAAAATAATCACTTTGACGACCCGCATTGCGTTGCCCTTGTACCACCACAATATTATCCCCAGATTCGTTTTCCTGATAACTTCCATTATCCAGTAAATTAGAGATTTCGTAATAGCCAATCCTATCTGTCACAGGCATTCCCGAGGCATATTTCAACATCACGGAAGTTCTCAAATAGCGGTCATTCTTAGTTTGCCAAAGTGCATCTTTTTCGCCCTTCCAATTAATACCTGCATCCACTTTCAAACTATAAGGCTGATGCCAATTAGGGTAATAAACCACTCCATCGTCCGTATTTTTAACCACACTCCATCCCTGACTCCAGCTCACGCCTCCAAAAAGAGATCCCGCATCTTTGCGAAGCGATAGTTCATAGCCGAAAGAATAGCCGTCTGCCGTTCCGAAATAATCCGCTAAAGATTTTGCCGTCTCCGAAGAATCCACATTTTTCATGGAGAACGTCGTCAAATCATTTTGTGTCTTGTAGTACACTTCTGCACTCCCAGTCCAGTCATTCAAGATTTCTCGTTGCGTATATCCCATTGAGAACAAGTATGAGCTGGAAGGTTTCAAGTGTGTTCCATCGCTCTGAGTGCTCACCGGATAATAAAATTCATTCAGCGATTCCTGATCTGAGAACATAATAGAATTCATGTACTGTAAGTAACGACCTACATGAAATTCCATGTTCTTGGTTTCATCAATTTCATAATGCGCGGAGAATCGCGGTTCTAGACCAAAATGCTTTGCAAGAGTCTGATAGTTCGCCCGAGTTCCAAAAACGAGTTGCAAATCGTTGTTGAACTGCCAAGCATCCATCAAATAGGCCACATGATGTATCGGACTGGATTTATCAATCATGGACATCGAAACGTATTTTTCTGAAAAGAGGACCTTATTATATTCAAAATCGTAACCCGCAGTAACAGTATGATCTTCAGAGGCCTTTTTTGAAAGCGACTGTTTTACGCTGAAAGTATTAATCTCATTTTCTACAGAATAAAAATCAGCAATGGACATTGTCTGAAAAAAATTGGAATAAGCGAGCGTCGCTTTATAATCCCACTCGCTATTCAATCGCCAGCGAAAATTAAGCGGAATAACCGTATTTCCCCAATCGACATAAAGTGGATCAAATGCCAATACATCTTTGCCAGTATAAACGCTGAGTTGAAGTTCCCGACCATCCCCCATATCATAGGCCACCGCACCCTGCA
>MNYL01000143.1 GCA_001873075.1 Fibrobacteres bacterium CG2_30_45_31
TTATTATCACGATCACTACACCATGCCGTCAGATCTTCAAATTCGGCAGTTTGATCCAAATTTTGCTTTTCTTCAAGCTGGTACTGATAATGACCCAACTGTTGCAAAGCACTTGCACAACGAGAACTTTGTTTGCCCTTGCAATTGTTGACTTGCTTTTCCCACTGGCTAATAGCGGCTCTCATATCCTTTTCATCAAGGCCACCGGAACGACAAGCTTGTTCTGCCTGATTTTTCAAAAGCCCGTAAGAACTAGCGCACTGCCTATATTCAGAAGAGCCTTTTTCCATACTCTTACATTTTGTAAACAGTTTTTTCGCTTCATCTGTTTTTTCCGTACAGGGATCCGCAGCAAGGGAAACCCCAACAAACGTCAATAGCATTATGCTAATAAGGAACAATCGTCTCATTTTGCTTTTATCTCACCTATCCTAAAATGAACTATTTAAAATAGGGAGACCCAGATTACTCCAGGTCGTCCCAATCTCATATTTTACTCTAAGTCATCCAACTCTTGAAGTTCTTGCGCAGGAGCACTTCCTCCCGATTGAGCCTTCTTTGTCTTTACAGTTGCAAGCGTAAAGCCAGCGTCTTCTAAGACTCTCTTGCGATTGGACTCAAAGCGATCGCTCTGAATAGACTTCTGCATAAAATTAGCATAGCTTTCAATTTGCTCATTTGCTTTATCAAAAGTAGGTCGCAAAGCATCTCTCTTCTTTTCCACACGAGGAGTTGGAAGCTGACGAGCCAGATCCAAAGCCTGCTTTTGCACGTCTTCAAATTCTTCGCTCATGCCATCATAAACTTTACGAGCACTATCGCGAGAAGCCATGGTAACCACAGGCTGTTCCGTCAACTTTTCAGCTTTACTTAAGGACGTTTCTGCATTGTTGTAGTCTTTCTTCATAAAATAGCAGTACCCTTCCACAAGGTAAGCTTCAGAAATAAGGAAGGACTGAGGCAGGTTAGCTATAATCCATTGAGCATACTTGATAGCTTCGTCAGGTTTATTTACCTTAATGAAAGACCAGCCCAAAGCCAACATAGCTTCATCATATACTGGAGAACCGGCCTTCACTTGGCCATAGAGACCAGCGGCTTGAGCAATGTTCGGCTTTTCACCAGAGAAGTAAATATGTCCCAACTTAACCTTTGCCGCATCCTGCAAATCTAATTCAGACTGGTTAGAAGCCGGCTGATCAATAATATCACGGAAACAGTTTTCGGATTCTTGCCATTTGCTCATACGGCTATAAGCGATGCCCATAGTGTAGCGTGCATAGAAGTAGTTCGCATTACCTGGCAAAATCGCAGCAAGCAAATCGACAGCTTCTTGATAGAGGCCTTGTTCAAACTTAATCTGTCCCGCAACATAGTCAGCATCTGCTTTCACATCGCTTTCACCAAATTTCTGAGCAATGCCTTGATATTTTACCATTGCCTCACCATACTTCCCTTCCTTATAGTCGATATTCATCAACTGGAAGTAATATTTGGCGCGCTGGTCAGACTGAGGATAACGCTTAATTGCATCTTCATAAACAAACTTGGCAGCCTTATGCATACGCATATTTTCGAAAGACTTCGCCTTGTAGAAAGCCGCCTGATCCACCAAGTGGAACGCAGGATACTTAGTCTGCACCTTACCGAATGCATAAGCAGCCTCAAGGAACTGGCGGTTCAAATAGAGACGCATGGCAGCGCGGTAATCATTTTCAGGCTCAATCTTCAGACGACGATAACGTTCTTCGCCAATGGATTCTTCACGAGTGTCACCAAAGCGAGAGGTCAACTTAACAGCCCAAATAAAACCACGATTTTTCTTTTCCACAATGTCATCATGAGACATTTCGAGGTCTAAAGCTAAGTAACGGAAGAAACTGACATCCTTCACATTCACTGTAGCACCAGCCACTGGGTATCCTTCTTTCGTAAAGCGAAGACGAACACCTAGATGTGGACTCAAAAAGTAGGTAAAGGTAAAACTCGTTTCGAGATTCATACCTTCGCCACCTTCATCGTCATCGTGCATAACATCAATGACTGCTAATTCGGCTTTGAACTCAAGAAGCTGATCAAGACCTCGATAGAACAAAGAAAAATTCAGGTTGTTTGGAACGTTATACGAATTTTTTGCGCCCATAAACACAAACGAATAACTAGAACCTTCAGCATCTGTACTCACAGCTGGTTGAAGCGCATTTTGCAACGCAACTCCAATCTGCAAATGACCATACTTTGAGCTGGAAAGCGGATTCCAACTAATGCCAACATCTGCACCCATCGTCAACTGTTTGTTTTTATCAAACTGGTTGATCTGAAGGATAGACACATCAAGGCCAACAGCCAAGCAGTGCATCAGACGATAAGCATAACCTATCATGTAAGCGTTTTCAACGTATGAATAACCGCCATCGATAGAGGCTCCGTTTTCAAAAAACGAAACGCCTATTGTGTGATTATAATCAAACGGAACCGTCACTGTTACATATTCCTGACTTGCTTCTCCACTGATGGTGCTAAAGAAGCCGAGACCAAGCTCCAACTGATCCGTTTCTGCGATACCAGCTGGGTTGACATACATTGAGGAATTTCCACCGAATTCTCCGAACCAGTCATTTTGCTGGTACTTGTGCGGAGAGTACGAGGGAGTAGCAAACAATGTGCTTACGAGGCAAAGCCCGAGGGCTGTGGATTTGATGAAACTAATGCGAGTCACCTAACCTTCTCCTTCCTACTTAATGTCCGTGCGAGTGAACTCGATTCTACGGTTCTTCGCACGCCCTTCGGCAGTCTTGTTTGAAGCTACTGGCTGAGTATCGCCAGCGCCATCTGTTACTATACGGCTTTCGTCAATACCTTTTTCGACCAAATACTTTTTCACAGCATCGGCACGATCCGCAGAAAGCTTCTTATTTGTTGCAGGACTACCTACGTTGTCCGTGTGCCCAACAATTTGGAATGCTGTTTCTGGGAATGTTTCCATAATGTCTACCACTTTCATGAGGGAAACATCTGAGTCCTTAGTAATGGCAGCTTTGCCAGATTCGAAATTAATTCCCTCAAGTACAAAGACTTTTTTCGGAGGAACAGGAACTTCATCGGGGCAACCGTCAGTATCTTTGTAACCATTCAACGTTTCCGCCAATTCTGGACAAAGGTCTGTGCCCTTACAGACGTGAGCATACCTACTGAGAAGCCCACTTGCCTCTACCCAAGGATCACAAATACCATCACGATCATTATCGACATCAGGGCACCCATCGTCATCTTGCATGCCATCAACATCCTCAGCTTCCTCTGGACAGTTATCTACGCCAGAACATGTAGCACTATACTTCTCAGATTGTCCTTCTTCAGACACCCAAGGATCGCACATTGCGTCACCATCAGCATCTGCATTACGAGTTTCAGTAGTTTCTTCAACCTTTTCTTCAACAACTTCATGAGCAAGAAGACCAATATCCAACTTGCCCTTACCACGTTTAAGCATTGGGGACTTTGAGTTGCAATAGAAATTTGGCTTTGAAAGAGATGGATTAATGAATTTAGGATCAAGAGACACATTCGTGCGATTCACTTTAATGAAACGATTGAACGGGTAGTAATTCTTGTAGATGTTATTGTACTCAACTTTTGTCTGACCCGCTGCAGGATCAGCAAACACTCCATAGTAATGATTTTCCATAAAAATGTTATTACGAGCAACAATGTTCGATGGCCCCTTCAAAGCAAGACCCGAATATCCATTGCGGAGTACAACGTTCTGTTCGATATAAGCATCGAGGGACTTAGCACCCCAAGCGAGAATACCAGACCAGCGGTTTCCATAAACAACATTGTTACGAACATGAGGGAGCGAAATAAAAGCTCCAATGCCCGTCGCTTTGTTATCCATGATGTAGCAATGGTGGATGTAAGGGGCTGCGTTTTCACAAAGTACACCCTCAATGCCATTCCGTATGGTAAAGTGCGATATTTCAGCACCAGAAGTACCCATAACGGTAGGCCCTCTACGGCCACCATCAATAATCGTTGTCAAGGGATCTTCTCCCTTGAGAATAACGCCCATCACCAAGGTAATGTTTTCGTTATAGACACCATGCCTCACGAGGATCGTATCCCCGGCATCAGCATTACCGAGCCCATCTGCTATCTTCGGGTAATCGCCGGGCACATTGATGACCTTTGCCGCGGCATTTCCAGAGAGAAGCATCGCCCCGGCGAAAATAAAGAACAATTTCTTTAGGGTCATACTGCTAGGTTTCTCCAATCATAGAACATAAAGTTTGCATAACATCCATTAAGATAATGTACAGAGAAACCACTCTCTGCACATTAATTCACATACGGGAATATACCTACAAATATGGGATTAGTCAAATCTTTTTATCAAATCTCATTAGTTCATCCCTATCTGTCCGCAGAAACCTAAGAGGGGCTTCCGCAGTTCCGAATTATCCCTCTTGAGAATCAGCCTCCTCTTTCTTCGACCCCTGAATGGAGACTCGAAGTTCCTGACAAGTCCTCTTTACGTCCTGAAGAAGCTTACGCGCACGAGTGCCGGCCGACTTATTGCCTCTTTCGAACTTTTCATATTCACGTTTGAATGCCTCAAGCTCTTGTTCAAGTGTCTGGACTAAACTCATAAGAAAACTCCCTGGAAAAAGGTTTATTTTGGAAAATAAATAAAGTTTTGGACAAAATTCACACACACTGTAAAATATTTTTTTACTTTTGAACAATTATCCCGTGATATCATGCTTTGATCACATATAAAAATTTCTTTTTACATTTCTAAGAGTCTTTAGCGACCTCGAGAAGGGTCTGTAGTGCCTGAGCCCCTTCAACACCGATGTTTTGAGAAAAGTCATTTACAAACATCTGGATATGAGCTTCAATAACAGCCTTATCCCCTATCTGGGCTTTCTCTCGAATAAACGGAGTCACTGGTTCGGATCTGCCTCTTGCCAAAGCTAAACTATCCCGTATTTCCTGTTCCACATGTGTAATTACAGAAGTTCCCAATGATCGTTTTGCGACAGCACAACCCAAAGGAACAGGAGAATGAACCGATGCTTCCCAAAAGGCCCCGAGATCCTGGATCAGGTATAAACCATCTCGTTTCCATGTAAACCGGTGCTCATGAATCACAACGCCTTGGATAATTCGTCTTGATTTTAAATCCCGATACACAGCATCAAAAAGGGCATAGTCCACTTTTAAGCCCCCTTGCTGAGTGTTCATAAACCAATATTTAAACAAAAGGGCAGCCGTAGTATTTCTACCCGGAAGGTTGGTAACTGAAGAAAGATCAAATGAAGAACCGTTCGACGAAAGCAATAAGGGACCACAACCATACCCCATAGCACCGCCGCAAGAGAGAACCTGGTAACGTTCATCCATCTGCGCTAATACGCCACAACTGACTTTGGCCACATCAAGTTCACCCTGCAAGACCATTTCATTCAGAGTCTGAACGTCTGCGAATGTGACATCCCAGGAAAAG
>MNYL01000245.1 GCA_001873075.1 Fibrobacteres bacterium CG2_30_45_31
AATAGGCCTGGTATCCTAAAATTGTCCCACTCGGAAGACGAGAGGATAAATTTGTATGAAGTGCCGTTATAGAATCCATGTTGGGAGTGACCCAAACAGCATCCCAGGGGTAAGTATCTATGCCTACATACTCGGCACCCCTAATTTGTACCGGATGAATAATAACAGGATAAGCTTCCGAGAAAATCAAAATTTCTCGATTATTTTCCAAAGCATAAGCCCGCACTTGAACCTGTACTGGTTTTGCCGCTGTTAAACCCAAATAAGCTTCAGGCAGTAAATTTAAAGTGGGGCCAAAGAGTTTCAATGAATCGGGATTGACATAAGTCGTCACAGAGCCTGTATCACTGAAATCAGGAATCCAAGCTTTTACGAGGATTGTACGCCAGACAGTTCCCGAATTTTGCACGGCAACAGCCAATGGAACAGGATAACGATAACCCGTATACATCAACGAATACAGATTCGCATAAGATGTGTACAGATCATCCTTTTGAGCGTATATATACGCCACTAAATCACGAGTAACACTTTTTGAATAAATATCATAATAAACCGAATCATAAAGGACCTTATACAAAGAATCGTAAGAATCTTCTATAAGGCTGTCTTTGAGAACCTGCCTTGCTGAATCTAACCAAGCTTGAGAAAAAGCCGAGTTAAAAAGGCTGGAGTAAACGGAATCTACAAAAGGTTCGGACTTTAAAGAATCCCAGAGGGTCTCCGTTATTTCGGTACGAAGTTTCACAGCAAGGCTGTCAGCATTGACGCTACTCCCATCTGCACCATCTACACCGTCTGCACCATCCGTGGCACAACCGACCACGCTCAGCGTAAAAAAACAGAAAATGAAAAATTTGATTATAGACCCTCTGAACATTTTTGCTCTCCATTAATAAGACAAAAAAAACGATAATCAACGCACAACAAAGATAAGATAAATTAAGGCTTTTTATTTTACAATCCATTGATTGATAATTTCAAAACCGCGAGACTCGGGGTTTCCCCTTCTCAATAGCAAACAAAAAAAGAACCCATGGAGAGTTCTTTTATAAAAGACTTTTCCTTATTCTTAGAAATGAATCACGCGAACTTTAATCACCTTATCCAACTTGGATAGGACTTGGATGATTTCATCGCTCACGACCGTTTCAATGTCAATCAGATTGTAACCGATCTTGCCATTGCTTTTGTTGCTGAAGCTCGAGATGTTGAAACCAGCGCCACCGATGACTTTGGTAATCTCTGCAATCATGTTCGGCACATCCTGATTAATCACAATCACGCGGCTCTTTACACCCATGTGCGGGTGTTCTTCAAGAGCAGGGAAGTTCACAGAATTGCGCACAACTCCCAACTCCAGGTAATCCTTGAGTTGTTCTACGGCCATGACCGCGCAGTTGTCTTCTGCTTCTTCGGTGCTTGCCCCTAAATGCGGGAGGCAGAGAATTTTTTCGTGAGCAATCTGTTTTGCATCCGGGAAGTCCGAGATATAACCTTCTAGCTTTTGAGAATCCAGCATGGCATAAACGGCATCCATGTTGACGATACCGTCGCGGGCAAAGTTCAAAATGAAACGGCCCTTGAAGTTCGCCAAGTTTTTTTCGTTCAACAAATTTTCTGTGCTTCCCTTGATGAAAGGCACATGCACAGTCAAGAAATCGGACTGCGCGATCACTTGATCTAAATCCTTTACCACAGTGACTACATTGGAAAGTTTATGCATGTTGCTGACGCTCGGGTAGGGTTCGTAAGCGATGACATTCATGTTTTTCCAACGCGCATAGTTCGAAACCAGCACGCCGATCTTACCAAGACCGATAACACCGAGCGTTTTGCCGCTAAGTTCGGTCCCCGAAAATTTACTTTTACCCTTTTCTACTACAGTTGCAAGATCAGGATCGTTCACATCAAGTTCATTGACCCATTGAGCGGCCTTGTGCACATTGCGCACCGCCATGCCGAGGGCTGTCATGACAAGTTCAGCAACGGCATTCGCGTTTGCCCCTGGGGTATTGAACACGCAGACACCCTTTGCACTCGCCTTATCAACGGTAATGTTGTTGAAGCCAGCACCCGCACGAGCCACCGCCAAAAGGCCCTCAAAGGAATCGGTATCCAACTTAGCACTACGAACAAGAATGGCGTCCGGTGATTCCACCGCATCCGAAACATTGTATTCTGCACCAAAAAGGTCGAGGCCTTTACTAGATATCTTGTTGAGTGTTTTAATCTTTTTCATGATTTTTTCCTTTGTGAGGGTGTCGATTTAAATTTTCGGTTCCTGCCAGCGACCGCGACTTTTGATGAGTTCCACCAAATCATCAAGGGCCTCTGCTTCTGGGATATTCTTTTTAATAACTTGTTTACCTTCAAAAAGGTTGATGTGACCGGGAGCTCCTCCCACGTAACCAAAATCCGCATCAGCCATTTCTCCAGGGCCATTGACAATACACCCCATGACAGCAACGGAGATATCCTGAAGATGACCCAAGCGATGTTTAATTTTTTCTAAAACGGTCTGGATGTCATAAAGAGTACGTCCACATCCAGGACAACTGATAAATTCGGTTTTGCTACGGCGACAAGCGGCCGCTTGTAAAATATCATAAGCAAGGGCGACCGTTTTCTCACCGGAACCTTGTACATCAATACAAATGGCATCACCAATACCATCGCATAAGAGACTCCCCATGGAAGCCGCTATTTTTAATTTGTCCGCATCGTCATCCTCAATAGAGGCGTACAAAAGAATAGGATCATTACGATGAACCTTTTCCAAGGCCGCCACTAAGGCGCGCACACCGGGCACTTGATCATCCCCCGTATAGCAGAAAAGCGAAGGTGCTGGTATTTTAGAAGGATCGCCAGCAAAAGCAGAAATATCCATGGCATCTTTAAAACAAACTAATCCAGGAGCGACCAAAGAGGGCAAGGCAAATTCTGGGGAACGCGGCGAATCCGTAAGCCTTACAGCAACGGCTTGTTCTCCGACGCGAATTTGTTCAGTGCCACCGATAGACACACCGGAGAAAGAAACAACCGCTGATGCACGACGGGCAAAGTGATAAGGATCATTCGTCCATGAAGACATCGTAAAAGGAGAAGGTTGCGAGGGAAGAGCACAAACACGAACCAACTCCCGAGCTACAGGAATTTCAGCGATAGGATCTTCGGTCAAAGAAACGCGAATAGTATCCCCGATGCCATCCAAAAGAAGCGAACCTATACCCACTGCAGATTTCAACCGACCATCTTCGCCAGCACCCGCTTCAGTCACACCCACATGGAATGGATAAGGTTTGAATTTTTCTTGTTTTAGCCGAGCCGCAAGCATCCGATACGCTTCAATAGCAATGCGCGGATTCGAAGCCTTCAGGCTTAAGACGACCTGATCAAAATTTTCGGTTTCACAAACAGCCAAATATTCCATGGCGCTTTCCACCATGCCTTCTACGGTATCGCCAAAACGATAAAGCATCCGCGCCGAAAGCGAACCGTGATTCACCCCGATACGAATGGCTCGACCCAACCGTTGGGCTTCACGAACAAAAGGAGAGAAAGCATCAAAAACCTTCGAACGGCCCTCATCAAAATTCTTATCCGCCTGACCTTCCAGTGAGGCAATTCCCGAATCGACAAAATTACCAGGGTTAATGCGAACCTTTTCTACCCATTTCAACGCTTCAAAAGCGGCATTAGGCTGATAATGAATATCGGCAGAGACAGGGACATCGCACCCCGCAGCACGAACCCTTTTCATGACCTCTTCCAAGGCGCAAGCATCTGAAAAAGTCGGTGCTGTAATCCGCACAAGTCCGCAACCCGCTTCCGCTAACTCCAGCGTTTGACGTACCGTTGCATCTAAATCTTTTGGTTTCGTAGTGGTCATGGACTGCACAAGAATGGGAGCACCACCACCAATAAGAGCTCGCCCAACGCGAACCTGAATCGTTTCCCTTCGTGTCGCTTGAAAGCGATTGTCCATATAGGGAAAATGAAAGTCTTTTTGCATGAATTCAAATATAGGAAAAACTAGAGGCGACCCATCTTTCGAAGTGCTACCTCTTGCCGCCGCCACGCCTCAATAGGAACCGCAGGAAAACCCGCCATCGTACTTCCCGAAGGAACACTTTTGATGACCCCTGATTTTGCAGCAATTGTCACATGATTCCCCAACGTAATGTGCCCCGCCACCTGAGCTCCCCCTCCCAATTCCACATGATCCTCAACGATAACACCCCCTGCAAGACCCGACTGGGATGCCATATAAATGAAATTTCCCAGGGAACAATTATGGCCTATTTGTACAAAAGAATCAAAGTGGCACGAACACCCGATACGCGTGGGCGATAAAAAACCCGCAGCAACCACCATATTGGCACCAAACGAGCAGTCGTCACCAACACAGACGCCTCCGAAATGCGGAACAGGACGTCTCTCCCCTTCGTAGTCATAAAAGCCAAAGCCTCGACTCCCGATCACTACTCCAGACTGCACCACACAACGATTGCCGAGAACTACCTGAGGATAAAGCGTCACCCGACTTTCCAAAATGCAATCGAGCCCTAATGTAGCACCCCGTGGAATGATACAATAAGGGCCAATCACGCACCGATCGCCCACCGTCCCTTCTACCACGGCAGTCGGGTGAATAACTGCAGAAGGAGCAATCGTAGGCTCTTGGTACTTTACGAAAGGGGCATGATATTTTTCTAAAAAGCACACCATGGCATGATAGGGATTTTTGACCCGCAAGAGAATCTGTACATCCTCGGGTTTCCCTTCAAAAGTTTCCCGAACCAAAAGCAGACCTGCATGGGAATGGCGAATATTTCCAGAAATTGAATTTTCTGTCCAGAAAGCGATGTCGGTAGACTGGGCCTGTTCCACAGGGGCAAAGCCATCTACATCAAAATCCATGGCCACTCCGCTCCATTCCAGGGAACCTTCTAAGAATGAGGCTATTTCTGAGACGCGCACAGGTTGCATACGTTTCTACTCCTCCAAGGTTAACATCTGTACTTGACAGCCCCACTCAATCTTAATCTCGGTACCCACATTTCCAGATAAATCATCCCCATCCAATTGATGAAATTCTTCAGGACTGGTAGTCAATCGAACCTCCTTGGCGTGGATGCTTTTCAAAAAATTTTGTTTGTAAAGAGCTCCAATCAGAGGGACAGAACCTAGGACAATCGCTCCAAAAAGAGAAAATAAATTCGGTACACACACGACTTCTAAAAGACCATCATCCATTCTTGCATTCTGAAAAGGATTTGCACCGGAAGCGAAACTCGGGATATTTCCTACAATGACAGTTCTTTGCCCAGTGACATCCAGTTTAATCCAATGATTTTTCGCATCGCAAATTTGCAATGAAGTTTGTCCCAGACAATGAGCGCGATCAGCAAAAAAACGTTTCACGTAATGCCGTTTATTCGCCCACGCCGAATGGCCTGGAACTTTTCCTTCCGCACGATCTTTATTAAAATCATGAGCAATACGAGCATCAATGCCACTCGAAAAATAATTAGCAAGTACTCGATCTCCATTCACCCGCCAGATATCAAAAGGCCGACTTCTTGCCATCACCAAACGACGCACCAAGAAAAGCAATCCCTTATTGACAAAAGTTCCATACAAATTCAGCACTCGCGCAAGGTCATTGCCAGTGCCTAGAGGAATCAATCCCACTTTAACCACTTCCGCTAAATGAGATTCTAACATCACGGAAAGCACAGTGGATACAGTTCCATCGCCTCCTACGGCAATAAGCGTTTCCGTATTTTCAAGAGCTTCTCGAATTTGCACCCGCAATTTTGAAGATTCCGTCAATTCCGATTTCCATTCCTCAGGCTTAAACCCCATGGATTCCATGATTTCTGGAACGTACTTCTGAATCTCTTTTCCTTGTCCCCCGCCACTAATCGGATTTATGAGGAAAACAAATTTATACATACTCACAACACATTGCAATTTTAACAACTGCGCATAAGTTCATCTTTAACCACCACATAATGTTCTGTATTCGCATGATTAGTATTTATTTCGTCCATGGTAAGCGAACGAACAATTCTTGCCGGAACGCCCACCAAAAGAGAGGCCTCTGGATATTCCTTCAAAGGAGGAATCAAAGCACCAGCGCCCACAATACTGTGTTTACGAATCAAAGCCCCATCCATCACAATGGAGCCCATACCCACAGTACAATCATCTTCAATGGTGCAGGCATGCAAAATCGCATTGTGCCCTACGGTCACATCATCGCCAATCAAAACCCCTTGGGTGTTGGAGAGGTGTACAGAGACATTATCCTGAATATTTGAGCCTTTACCAATGACAATAGGTGCAAGATCCGCACGAAGCACAGCATTGTATAAAACACAGGAATCATCACCTATAGTGACGTCACCAATAAGGCGAGCTCCAGGCGCAATGTAAACATTTTTCCCAATTTTCGGTCGTTTTCCCTTATAGGAAATTATTTGATCATCTTTCATAGTAGCCAATGTATAATTTTCCCGCCACCAGAAACTAACCTTCTCATAATCTCAGAATATAAACCAATGCAAACTGCCATTTTCCGTAGAAAATTCGCATTCTTTGCCACTCCACCTCGTAGAACAAACACGACTAAAAAGGATCTCCATCCCCTTTCCGCACGCCTCTGATAGTCAGCGATAACTAGACGCTATAATTCAAGAGCAGCATCCATAAAAAAAGCCCTGCTCTTACGAACAGGACTTTGATTTTCATCTTAAATGGTTAGTTACTCCTGACCATACACCTTTTCAGCATACGTGACTGTTGCGCCCAAATATTCGCGATTCATCTTCGCGATGAAATCAACGGTGATACTCTTAGGGCAAGCAGCTTCACATTCATACAGGTTGGTGCAATTGCCAAAGCCTTCCTTGTCCATCTGGGCAACCATTGCAAGCACTCGTTTCTTCGCTTCCACTTTGCCTTGAGGTAGATAGCTCAAATGGCTAACCTTCGCCGCAACAAAGAGCATCGCAGAAGCGTTCTTGCAGGCAGCAACACAGGCGCCGCAACCAATACAAGCAGCGGCATCAAAAGCATGGTCCGCATCAGTCTTTGGAACTGGGATCGTCGAAGCTTCTGGAGCAGAACCTGTATTGATGCTTACAAAACCACCTGCTTGAATGATGCGGTCAAAAGCCGAACGATTGACAACACAGTCACGAATGAGCGGGAATGCAGCAGCGCGCCATGGTTCAACAACGATGGTATCACCGTCCTTAAACTTGCGCATAAACAGCTGACAGGTAGTCACCGCATGATCAGGGCCGTGTGGCATACCGTTAATCACGAGAGAACACATTCCGCAAATACCTTCGCGGCAATCGTGATCAAAGGCAAAGCCTTCCTTGCCCTGTTTCATTTGTTGCTCATTCACAATATCAAGCATCTCGAGAAACGACATATCTTCTTCAATGCCGCTAATCTTCACTGTTTCAAACTGTCCTTTTGACTTGGCATCTTTCTGACGCCAGATTTTCAAAGTGAGATTCATTTTGTCGCTCATTATTTGTAGCTCCGGGTCACAAGGTGAACATTTTCAAATGTCAAAGGTTCCTTGGAAAGCTCAGGCGTCACATTGTCGCCCTTATATTCCCAAGCACCGACATAACAGAAGTTTTCATCATCGCGTTTGGCTTCTCCATCTGGAGTCTGACTTTCCTCACGGAAATGACCACCACAAGATTCTTCACGGTGGAGAGCATCCCTCGCAAGAAGTTCACCAAATTCGAGGAAGTCAGCAACACGGTTCGCTTGTTCCAGATTCTGGTTAAAGGACCCTTCGCCACCAAGTACATTAACATTCTTCCAGAATTCTTCACGGAGTTCTGGAATTTTTTGAATGGCTTTTTCGAGGCCAGCCTTGTTACGGCCCATGCCCACATTTTCCCACATGATATGACCGAGTTCACGGTGAATTTCGGAAACGGTGCGCTTGCCTTTGATGTTCAGAAGCTTATTCATGCGTTCCATGGACTGCTTTTCAGCATCCTTGAAAGCCGGATCCGAAGCACTGATTTTTTCGAGCTTCGTGCCAGCAAAATAACCACCAATGGTGTATGGAATCACAAAGTAACCATCAGCAAGACCCTGCATCAAAGCGGAAGCCCCAAGGCGGTTCGCTCCGTGATCAGAGAAGTTTGCTTCACCAAGAACAAAGCAACCAGGAATGGTGCTCATCAAATTATAGTCAACCCACAAACCACCCATGGTGTAGTGAACTGCGGGATAGATGCGCATTGGAACCTTGTACGGATTTTCGTCCGTAATCTTTTCGTACATCTGGAAAAGGTTACCGTATTTGGCACTCACACCA
>MNYL01000175.1 GCA_001873075.1 Fibrobacteres bacterium CG2_30_45_31
TTTTATCCGCAGCAGCAAAGGAGTTCTCGTCTCTCCCGAAGGCGTTGAATTTCTGAGCTATGCGCGGCAGGTCCTTGAACAGGAAGCCCTTTTAGAACAACGTTTTTTAGATCAGTCCCCCATCAAACAGCGATTCTGTGTTTCCACACAGCATTATGCCTTTGCCGTCAATGCCTTTGTCAATCTTCTCAAACGCTTTGGAAGCGAATCCTACGAGTGTTATCTCCGCGAAACAAAAACCTTCGACATCATTCAGGATGTCTGTCATTTGCGAAGCGAAATCGGAATTCTCTACGTCAACGATTTTAACTTCAAAATTCTTTCCAAACTTTTCAAACAAAATGAATTGAAATTCACAGAACTTTTTTGCGCCACACCCCACGTATTCATCAGCAGAGAAAATCCGCTAGCGCGCAAAAAGAAAGTTTCTTTGCAGGATCTGGAAGAGTATCCCTGCCTCTCTTTTGAGCAGGGAAATCACGAATCCTTTTTCTTCTCCGAAGAGATTCTGAGCACGCTCAAGCACAAAAAAGAAATCCGCGTCAGTGATCGCGCCACCCTTTTCAATTTACTCATCGGCCTCAACGGCTACACCATTTCCACAGGCATCATCAGCTCGGATTTGAACGGCGAAAATATTATTGCGAAACCGCTCCAGAGCGAAGAAAATATTCGCGTCGGCTGGCTCTGTCACCGCAACATTCAATTGTCCATGCTAGCGAAAGAATATTTAACAGAGCTTCAGAAAGTCGTGGCAAAGCACTAAAGTCCGATGAAACGTCAACGGTTTGAGTTCTACAACAATAACTCGGTTTGCAAGGCTCCCGAGCCCTAGATGATTCAATCACTCTCCCCAGCAACAGGGCGACATTAAATCTATCCCTGCGAAAGCCCCAGCACCAACTCCCGGTACTCCGCGCACGTTTTCTCCAGCGCTTCGGCACTCATCTCGCCCGCGCCAAATACAGTGAACGGCGGGAGCCACTGCATCAGAGCGGCATTCGTGGTCATCTGCAACGGGCGAAGCATTTCATCCGGGGTAAAACCCAGAATATCACCCGCGCGAAATGCCGTTTGCCTTGCTCCGGCGGTGAACACCACCAGCACCCGTTTCCCTTTCAGAAAATTCTCCGGGCCATAGACGATAGGACTGAGCACCTGATCCTGCCAATCGCGGAGCGCCGAGGGACAACTGTACCAATACAGGGGGAATTGCCATATAATAATAGCGGCGTTGCGTAGTAAATCGGTTTCTTTTTGGAGGTCAAAAAGTCCATTTTTTTTGTGGGCCTCTAAATGGCGAAAGGTAACCCCAGGGATATCCTTCACTGCATTCACTAATGCGTTGTTGGCCTTGGAGTTAGCAATATTGGGATGAGCAAGCAAAAGAAGTATGGATTGTGACATATCTTGCAATGTTAAAAAATATTCTGGAAAAAGCATTCAATAGTAGCACGACTCTGGAAAGATTTATTATCTTATCCGCCATATCTAGTAGTATTAGGTCGTTGAGCAACACAAGATGTTGATTAATGTGGAATGTTCCAACCTAGGGGTTCGGAACGGTGTGGTTTAGGAGAAAGGATTAGTCTGATGATTTTGTCTGTAAAAAAGCGCGACGGCCGCGAAATGCCGTTCAACTTAGGGAAGATTGCGAATGCGATTGAAAAGGCTTTGCGCGCCTCTGGAGAATTGAAAGATCGGGTCCAGGAAGAACTACAGCAATTGACCATTCCAGGAACTGCAAACGAAGACCCCATTGAGAGTATCGGTTTTAAGCTCGCCTGTGATGTGGTGGCCTACCTGGAAGCTCAGGGAAATCTGAAACCCGGCATCGAAGACATTCAGGATGCTTCGGAACACACCCTTGCGGACCAAGGTTACCCAGAGACCGCCAAACGCTTTATTTTGTACCGTGCCGAGCGCACCCGTGTCCGCGAACTCAATACGCGTCTCATGCGCACGCTCCATGACATTACGTTCAGCGAAGCGGAAAATTCTGATCTGAAGCGCGAAAACGCAAATATCGATGGCGATACGGCCATGGGCACGATGCTGAAATACGGTTCCGAGGGAGCCAAGTATTTCTACACCATGAACATGCTCAAACCCGAGCATTCGCAGGCGCACCAGGATGGCGATATCCATATTCATGATCTGGATTTCTATTCCCTCACCACGACGTGCTGCCAGATTGATTTGCTCAAGCTATTCAATGGCGGATTCAACACGGGTCATGGGCACCTCCGCGCGCCCCGCGATATCCGAAGCTATGCCGCTCTCGCCGCCATTGCCATACAAAGTAACCAGAACGATCAGCACGGCGGGCAATCTGTCCCTAACTTCGACTATGCCATGGCCGATGGCGTGCGCATTACGTTCCGCAAAACGTATCGATCCAATATGATCAAGGCTCTTTTGATTCTTTCAGGGAAGCCAGAGGAAGAACTCAAAGAGATCATCACTAAACTCCATGACCAAATGGAACAATTGAATCTTGTGGCATCGATGCAAGGCAACGAAAAATTCGTTGAAGCGGAAAAGCAAGAGCTGATCAAGATTTTTAGCGCAGAGATCGTTGCCCAGGCGCAAAAGTTTGCCCAGCAACAGGCCTATGAAGAGACAGACAAAGCCACATTCCAGGCAATGGAAGCACTTGTACACAATTTGAATAGTATGCACAGCCGCGCTGGGGCGCAAACGCCTTTCTCTTCTATTAACTATGGCATGGATACGTCTCCTGAGGCAAAAATGGTGGTGCGGAATTTGTTGCTCACCACGGAAGAAGGCCTCGGCGGCGGAGAGACTCCGATTTTTCCTATTCAGATTTACCGCATCAAAAAAGGCATCAATCTGGATCCCGGTGATCCGAACTACGATATTTTCAAACTCGCTTGCCGCGTCAGTGCCAAGCGGTTATTCCCGAATTTCAGTTTTCAGGATGCACCTTACAATTTGCAGTATTATAAACCGGGTCACCCGGAAACGGAAATCGCCTACATGGGCTGCCGTACCCGCGTGATCGGAAACCCGTATGATACTTCCCGCGAAATCACCTATGGCCGTGGGAACCTGAGTTTCACCTCCATCAACTTGCCGCGTATCGCAATCAAGCTTAACGGGAGCAAGGATCTGTTCTTTAAGGAGCTCGATCGTTTGTTGGAACTCACCCGCGATCAGTTGCTGGAGCGCTTAGAAGTGCAGAGCCGCAAAAAAGTAAAAAACTACCCGTTCCTGATGGGACAAGGGGTTTGGATCGATTCCGATAAACTCAATTGGAACGATGAAGTGCGCGAAGTGCTTAAACACGGTACGCTTTCCATTGGTTTCATCGGCCTTGCGGAAACTTTGGTCATGCTTACAGGCAAGCACCATGGCGAATCTGAAGAATCTCAGAAGCTGGGTCTTGAGATTGTGAAACACATGCGTCATTTCTGCGATAGCGAGACCAAAAAGACGGGAATTACGTTTACCTTGCTCGCAACGCCTGCCGAAGGCCTTTCCGGCCGTTTCGTGCGCTTGGATCATAAGCGTTTTGGTTCTATTAAAGGTGTCACGGATCGCGATTATTACACGAATTCTTTCCATGTGCCGGTGTATTACAAAACTTCTGCGATTCATAAAATTGAAGTGGAAGCGCCCTACCACGAGTTTACCAATGCGGGCCACATCAGTTACATCGAACTGGATGGCAATCCGAGTCACAACTTGGAAGCCTTTGAAAAGGTGGTCCACACGATGCAACAAAAGGGCATCGGTTACGGCTCCATCAATCATCCGGTGGATCGCCACCCCACCTGCGGCTACACAGGGATCATCGGTGACGAATGCCCCAAATGCCACGCCAAGGAATCGGATGGCGCGAAGTTCGAACGCATCCGCCGCATCACGGGTTATCTTGTGGGCACTTTGGAACGATTCAACGATGCTAAAAAAGCAGAGGTGAAGGACCGCGTGAAGCACAACGTGAAGCTGGACTAAAGTCATGGCTGAAGTTCACGGGACTTTGCGCATCGCAGGTATAGAGCCAGAGTCTTTTGTGGATGGTCCGGGCATCCGTATGACTATTTTCGTGCAGGGATGCCCGCATCATTGTCCAGAGTGTCACAATCCGCAGACCCACGATTTCAAAAGCGGGCACAACATTGACATTGCTGAAATTTTAGAGATGATTTCAGAAAATGAACTTCTCGATGGGATTACGTTCAGCGGCGGGGAGCCCTTTTGCCATGCGGCGGCACTGCTTCCACTCGCGCGCGAAATCCGAGAGCGGGGTTATCATCTGACGATTTATTCCGGGTACACTTACGAAGAACTTCTGGAAAAGTCTAAAACAGAGCCCGCCATTTTGGAATTGCTCGCATTTGCGAATTTGCTTATTGATGGCCGTTTTATTTTTGCGGAAAAGACATTGGATGTTCCCTTCAAAGGTTCCCTGAACCAGCGTTTAATTGATGTGCAAGCGACTCTCGGTAAGGACCGCGTGGTGCTCTGGAATCCGGGCGAAGATTACAAAGACCTGTAAAACTTCAATTGCTATTGAATTTTTAAAGAGCCCACCCGATGTTCGCGCGGGCTCCATTTTGTGTGTGCTTGTTTTGATTTCCGCGTTGGGGAAATTGAAAAAATCACCATTTTGTGTGCTTGCGAAATCTGTTTTTTTGAATACAAATTCATGCCTAGTCATAAACCAGAAATTTCTTTTACAAACGCAAAGAACTACCGCGGCAGGGAGTCCGCAGTAGTTCCTTTGTTGTGGTGATACCTCAGGGGTAAATCCGAGGTATCGGTTGGGAATAAGTGGAATTTATAGACTTAAAATATGTCTCCTTGGATCTTGTTGTTGCGAAGAAAAGCGGGCACGGAATAATCTATTCCGGAATCTTTTAATGGATTTTCATCGCGTTCGCCAAAGGAAGACATCTGACGTGTTTCCTGAATGGGAGCGGCAGAGACACGCGGAGCAGAAACGGTCACTGCTGGCGCAGAGACTGTCACTGCAGGCATTTCCATAGTCGCTGTGGAAGAAGCCTTCGCAGCCGTCTGTGATGCCGACGAGGAATACACTTCTTCTTCAAAACCGGAGAAAGAGCGAACATCCAAAGTCGGTTCTTGGTAAGATTCAAAGTAAGGCGATTCTGTCATCGGAGCATAAGCAGGTGCCGCAACAGGTGCTGCTGGGGTCACCGAAGCTAAAGAAGCGAAGTTAGCGGTCGGGCGCGGAATTGCAGTTTCAACCACGCGATTCGTTGCTGTTTTTGCTCTAGGCATCCCTACGTTTGCATCTTGAGCGACATTAGTGTAAGCATCCTGAGCATTGGTTTCACGCGGGAATCCAGTAGCAATGACGGTAATGCTCACCTTGTCACCCAATTCTGGGATCGTAATGTCACCGACAATAATCGAAGGATCATTGGTATCGCCCACAGACTCATACAAATAAGCCATCGCGGTAGAATATTCCTGCATGGTAAAGTTTTCACCATGAGAAACATTAACGAGGACACCCGAAGCGCCAGCGATGTTGACATCATCCAAAAGCGGGCAGTTGATAGCCGCTTCTGCAGCACGGAGCGCACGGTCATCACCATCAGCAATGCCTGTACCCATCAGAGCATCGCCGCCATTTTCCATAACGGAACGCACATCATTGAAATCCACATGGATATTCCCATGACGCAGCATAATATCACAAACACTCTTTACTGCATTGCCGAGAACTTCGTCAACGGAGCCAAAAGCTTGTTCCATCGTCGTGGACTTATCAATCACTTCAAGCACTTTCTGATTATTGATAACAATGATCGTATCCACCGCTTCACGGAGAGCCGCAACACCACTCTTCGCATTGCGACTGCGAACAGGACCTTCCCATTTGAAAGGCATGGACACTACAGCAACAGTCAGGATGCCCAGTTTGCGGGCGATCTCAGCAACCACGGGAGCGGCACCGGTTCCTGTACCACCACCCATCCCAGCGGCGATAAATACCAAATCAGCCCCTTGCAGTTTTTCGGCAACAAGATCGCGATCTTCGAGAATCGCTTTACGGCCAATGTCCGGTTTTGCGCCTGCGCCAAGGGTTTTGGTGATCTTCTGACCGATCGCCACCTTATCGTCTGCAAGGCTGTTTTCCAAAGCCAAGGCATCCGTATTGATGGCGAGGAATTCAACACCGGGAATGCCCATCTTGACCATGCGATTGACCGCATTGCCACCGGCACCACCGACACCGACTACCTTTACTTTTGCACTGCCGAGCGAGGCCTCGCTGGCAATGATACGAGGAAAGGATTCCCTTTCTATGTTTTCATTTATGTTGTTCATTTGGTTCTCCCTGTTATTGATTAATTCCTAGATGTAGTTTTTGATAAAGTTCCAAAAACGACTAATAGCGTTACCGACAGAGCCGACAATTTTATTCGCTCCAGTTTCCCGTTTGGTATTTCTTTTGTCCTTAGCGGCGTAGCAAAGGAGGCCCACACCTGTAGAATAGGCAGGCATCGCAAGCGATTCCCCAAGACCTACAGATTGTTTAGGCACACCACGGCGCACAGGCATATTAAAAGCTTTTTCAGCAAGTTCTACAAGCCCTTCCACAGCGGAAGCACCACCGGTAATCACAACACCCGCACCGATGACTTTTTCCAGTTTCGCCTTGCGAAGATCTTTATCTACCAAAGTCAGAATTTCATTCATCCGTTCATAAATAATTTGTGCTAAAAGTTTCCGAGGAACTTCTTTTTCACCACGGCCACCCACACCAGGAACAGGAATCGTTTCGTCATCCAACAGATTCGAAATGTTGCACGTTCCATATTTTTTCTTGATTTCTTCTGCACGGTCCAAAGGAGTCTTAAAGCAGTAAGCAATATCATTGGTGACTGTATTGCCCGCGAGATCCAAGGATACCGTATAGCGAACCGTGTCGCCCACAAAAACCGCCACATCGGTGGAACCTGCGCCAATATCGATTACAGCGACACCCAATTCGCGTTCATCATCATGCAAAATAGCACATGCAGAAGCAAGGGGTTCCAACACCAAAGAGGCAATCGAAAAGCCCGCACGTTCCACAGACTTGCGAATATTTTGAATGGCACCCATCTGTGCTGTCACCATCTGAATTTCTGTACTTAAGCGAACGCCGCTCATGCCCAGTGGATTCTTAATACATTTCTGTTCATCCACGGAGTAATCGCCCTGCAATACGTGAATGACTTCGCGATCGGCAGTCAACGGAATTGAACTTGCCTGTTCCACAACAGCATTCATATCCGCTAAAGTCACTTCGTTACCCGAACGAGTCAAAGGCACCGTACCAATGCAATTGATGGACTTGATATGACTCCCTGCAATGCCCACATAAACGTCTTTAACATCGATTCCCGTCATGGTTTCGGCTTGCTTCACAGCCGTTTCCAAAGAATGCACGGTAGATTCTAATTCGTTGATGGCACCTTTCTTTAATTCATTAACACCATAACCCAACACCCGAACCTGAAAATCGTCTTCTACCATTCCGATGAAAACTCCGATCTTAGAGCTTCCAATATCTAAGCCAACTACGACGCGGCTTTTATCAATCTGATTTTGATTTTTTTCATCCATTGTCATGCCTCTCTGCAAGGGGTATCGTATAGGCAAAGCCTATAAATCGCATGTCCAAAATTTCAATGTCTGCCAATTCTTGTGGCAATCCTTGTACTAGCAACTGATAGTGAACAAATAAATCCGCTGTCGGTACTTTTATAGGGAATAAAGTCTTGTATTCCACATTTCTAAAAAACACTTCTATGCCATTCTGTCCTTGGTTGATTGCCACTTGCGAAACATTACGATACAAAGGTTCATCAAACGTTTTCATTGCGAAAAGGAATTTCGCAATTTTTTGTAATTCCATCGGCGACAGAGCGGTTGCCACAGGGAGCTGATAAGCCCCAGAAGTCGCCATCGGAAGCACCATCGCTCTTTCCGAGTACACTTTCCAGCCATCTTTCTCTAAAGAAACCATCAGAGGAGAAGATTCTTGCACCTGAATTTGAACAGACCAAGGGAAACTTTCTTCCACTTCTACAGAACGAACCAAAGGCAATTTAAGCAAGCGCGATTGAATCGAATCCACATGAATTTGAGACATGGGGGAACCCACTTCCAATTGTGCCGTCTGGATAATTTCTTCCCAGGTCAGCATACGATTGCCGCTGATTTCAATTTTCTTAAGCGTTCTGATTTGCGTTGGATCAAATTGACGTACAAAGAACCAACCTTGCCAAATGATAACACCCACAACGACAAGAGCAACAAGCAACTTCCAACCCATACGTCCAAACCAATGAGAACAACTACAGACAATCTTTTTACGACTCTCATTGCGGAGTTCTTTTTGGCGGACCTCATTGTATCCAAGTCGACGGCCGCTAAATGTGGTTCTATCCTTAGTCAATTATTGCAACGCCTCCAAAAAACTTTTTTCCAATTTCCAAACATCACCCGCACCCATAAAGATCACCAAATCGTTGGGTTGTGCTTCTTTTCTCAAAATTTCAATAGCATTTTCTTTGGCACCGATAAAACGCGCATCCCGATGACCACGCGCAATAGCACTTTCGGCCACCAGATTGCCTGTAATGCCAGGAATCGGGAGTTCTCGAGCCTTGTAAATGTCGCAGACAAGAAACATATCGCAGTGGGCAAAAGCCGTTCCAAAGGCCTCGTGCTGATCACGCGTTCTCGTGAAAAGATGAGGCTGAAAAACGACAATCACACGGCGCTCTGGAAAAGCTTCGCGCACACCCAAGAGTGTCGCCGCAGATTCTGTCGGATGATGCGCATAATCATCATAAACGAGAATGTTTTTTGCTTCGCCAATAAATTCAAAGCGACGCTTGACACCGATAAATTCAGCAAGTGCTTGGCGAGCGGTTTCTACTGGAATATTTTCTTCTACAGATAACGCAATCGCTGCGGTTGCATTCAAAACATTGTGACGGCCTGGGACTTTTAATTCAAATTCACCCAGAGAAGCTCCATTTCTAATCACTTCAAAGTAAGGGCGGCCTTTTTCAAAATGGAGGTTTTCCACACGGTACATCGCTTGACGACTAAAACCATAAGTCACCACAGGCTTAATCAAACGCGAAAGTACCGCTTGAATATTGGGTTCATCAATACAAACCACCACTTGTCCGTAGAAGGGAACTTTATTCGCAAAAGCGACAAAAGCATCCTTGATCTCTTCAATATCTTTATAAGTATCTAAATGATCTGCATCAATATTCGTAATAATGGCGGATGTCGGCATCATCGAGAGAAAACTGCGATCAAATTCATCGCTTTCCGCAATGAGGTAATTTCCGCGGCCCACTTTGGCACCGCTGCCTTTTCCTTTGACTACACCGCCCACAATAATCGTGGGGTCTTCACCTGCCGCTTCCCAAATGGAGCCAAGCATAGAGGTAGTCGTCGTTTTACCATGCGTTCCAGAAACAGCAAGCGTATATTTGAGACGCATGAGTTCGCCCAGCATTTCAGCACGGCGAATCACAGGGATGCGGCGCGCTTTCGCTTCCACTATTTCAGGATTATCCATTTTCACTGCAGAAGAATACACGAGAAGATCGGCACCCTCTACATTTTTGCCTTCATGGGTCGAATCGACCCGTATTCCCAAGCCTTTCAAATACTGAATCACAGGACCTTCACCCGTATCGGAACCGGTCACAATAAATCCATTTTCATGAAGTACTTCTGCAATGCCAGACATCCCGGCACCACCAATACCCACCATGTGCAAACGTTGTATGCGATTGCTAGGAATGATATTCATTTTGTACACTCCGTATCAAAAATGACTTTTGCAATTTTGTCCGCAGCATCGGACATGCCTAAACTTTCTGCCGCCCGTGACATATTAGTCAGTGCCTCTGAATTTGTGAGTAATCCTTCGACTTTATTCCACAAATTATTTTTTTCATCATCTAATTCTACCAGGCAAGCACCCGCATGCTCTACT
>MNYL01000114.1 GCA_001873075.1 Fibrobacteres bacterium CG2_30_45_31
TCGATGCGGAAACTGTTGAAATCGTTATGGCTGTTGCCGGTGGTCTTTTTGTTACTTGTCTTTTTGATCTTGGACATGCTCATTACTCCTGATTATTTAAACTCTTGAATTTGTAAAAAATGGAAAACTATCTATCAATAATCCTGGATGCAGCGGATGGATGCTCCAATAGATTTGTAACTATAACTTTGTGTCGGAACCCCATCATCTGAATAGCTCATCGTTACTTTGTACCCCAAAGAATTATTCGCATTTATAGCGATATACCAGAAAAAGCCTGATTTCGACAGGTTATTATACCCACCACCAAATTCTGTTTCGCTACGAAACCCCGCAGGCAAAAAGGTGAAACCCGTGGAGTTGCTGCCGCCGCCACCCTGGTACCAGTACACTTCCGATTTCAATTTGTAGGCACTGTAAATGCCATGCACATCTTTCCACTCCTCCCTCCACGGAAGGTGCCAACCCTCGGGACAGATGCCGCGGTGGAACCCTACCGTATCCACCTGATTCGCACACGATTCCGTGTTGCAACTGGAAGGCAGTGCCAAGGCCTCTGCCCACTGGTAAAGGCCTCCGTACCGCTCACAGTACAATGCGCTGTCATTGTAGCAGTACTTCTCCACAACACCATCGTTCGACTGGTTGTCCGTAGCGTTCATTCCATTGACCTGAACGCCGTAATCCAGATTCTGGGCCATCACCTTATAGCCATTCACTACAACGGTCGCGTATGTCTTATTATCCCGGGGATCCATCATGGTGCCATAGGAAACTTGAGCATTCAAGGGAAGCCACCACGAGCTACTGCTGGCTATCGTGGCGCTGCTACTTGAATTCACTATTGCAGAGCTGCTGCTCTGGGTTATGATTGCAGAACTTGAACTGGAGTTAATTTGTGTGTTACTTGAACTGGAAACCACGCTCCCGCTGCTCCCAATGACCGAGCTACTCGAAGCAATGACACTGCCACTGCTCGTGATCACGCCACTGCTACTTGAGTATATCGCGCCACTGGAATAGATCACACTGCCACTGCTGGTGATCACCGACCCGCTACTGGCAGGGTCTGTCACACTGCTGGAGGAGTCCTCAACCTGAGGATCACTGCCTTTACTACCACTGTCGCACGAGGCAAGGAACAAGGCTGCCACAGCAAGCCCAGCCACCCATTTTACCCCAATAAAACCATCTTGATTCAATTTCATACATCGCTCCATAAAAAAGCCATCACAGACTCAAAAATAATTTTTTTATCCCCCAAAAACAGAAAAAAGAACAACATTCGTAATGTAATCAATCAATTGCTTTCTTTTTGTACCAAAAAACAAAAAAGTATCAAGAAAAAAAATCGATAAATTAGAACAGCGACTTCACGCCCAAATGCAAAAGACCGTTCAGCGGATCCCCACCCTTATTCATCGCATAATAAAGCGATACACTCCAAGACTCACGATACTGAGTAAGGCCAAGGCCGTAGCTATACGAATCCACCCATCCCTGCTCTGGACTCCGCGCGCGATGTAGCGATGGCTGGAAAAATAAGTGGAACGCAGTCTTAGGCAACCCCTGCCACTGCAAATCTATTTCCGTTGCCCCATAAGCGCGGCTGCGAAAAAATCCCGGTCGGAATCCTTTCAAATTATCAATGCCCCCTAACGAATACAAATCTTCCAATCCATATTCCCTGTTTGTCGGAAGAATCGTCCCTGCCCAAAAAGAAGATTGCAAAATAAAATTTCCATAAATTGGCATCAAATGTCTACCACTCCCCTCAAGAAACACCCGCACATCCGTAGAATCAGTATTTCTCTTTTTGAGCACCGTCATTGCCGCATCCAAACGAGAACCGGAACGAGGCAAAATAAAACGATCTTCATCGCGGAACTTCATTTCTAGGCTCGTGGTCCATTCGTCATCTCCCACACCGCCCAAAATGGAAAACTCAAAATCAAAACCAATGGCGCGGGCGATACCCGCCTCCAAACGCGCATCTCGGTAAGAAGAATCCTCTTCAACATATCCCCGAAGAATGCCGCTCCACAAAGTCCCTAAAAGCCACGGTTCCTTATACGCAAAAGTGAGGTTCCGTTCCCACTCGCCCGTTTCTCCCGAAATCGAAAGATCACGCGCCGTTCCATTGATGTTATAAAGATCCACAAGCAAGGTACCACTCCAGCCTCCCTCTTCCCCACTTGCGTATGTTAAATAACCTTCTAGGTGATTTGAACGCAGATCTGCCATCGAAAATAGAGGGATCAGACGGTTTCGCACTGGATCACGGTAAAGCCGCACCGGAGCTGTTTTTTCATAATAACCATTTCGCGCCAATTTTTTCTCAGCACGGTCAAGATTTTCCAAAGATACAGGGTCCCCTATTTCGAGTCCCGTTAATTTGCCAAATACGTCTTTTTTGGTTTTACCAAGTTCTTTATTTTCGGGCGGGGCCCACACCCAGGCTGAACCACGATCCAAATAAATCACAGCAAGACCTGAAGAATCCAATTCCCAAAAAACTTTTGCAAAAGGAAATCCGTGGTTCAAGTGCCAATTGATTAATTGCCGATTTAATACATCAATTTTAGCGCAAGATTCTCCACTCAAATTCTGGTACATGGATGGCAAATCGGAATGGAATACTCCTTCAAGACGCACATTTTTCACCACACATTCTTCCCCAAAAGCGAGTGAAGTCGCTAACAGCATTCCCAAAATGAATGAATCTCGTAACTTCATTAGAAAAACGCCTTTGCTTCAGTGGAAAATTTTTGAAATACACCCTCTTCCGCATCGCCAAACCGCACAATATATCGTAAGGATAACGTCAAGAAGTCATTGGCCTCCACACTCACCACACTTTCACCGCGATAAGTTGTCCCTTTGCCAAAACCAGAAACCATTTGATAGGGGAGCACCTCTGAATCCGAAGAAACATGAGTCATGCTAAACGTATTGACGACCGTCGCTCCCTTTTGGTTATCCCAAGAAAATTCCAAACTCCCCTGTTTTAAAAACGCATCTAAAGGAGAACTTTCATCCTTGCCATTTCCTTGCCGAATCCAGCCGGCAGGCTCAATAGATAAATTCCAAAAAAGTTCTCTTCTCCACGAGAGTCGCCCTTCTCGAATTTCCCAATTCATCTTTTGGTAAGAAACAAGATCCACATATTCTAATCCCAATTCCGATGTCCAGGTTTCTTTTTTTCGACCACTGTAAATGCCCTCTAAGCCATGCCACAAGCGATTCTGAAAATAGCCCAGAGACGTATTCTTCTTTTCACTTTCTGTACCCACTTTATATTCAATGGAGCCATCACCAGAGGGATGATTCCATTTTAATGCGCCTTCCATCGTAAAAATGCCACTGGACAAACTTCGTAAAGTCGGTCTCCACAAAGGCGGCAAATACAACCTCCCGCCCGTGGTATCGCGCCCTTCTGAAGATCCATCAAAAGCCAAAGAAATATCACGCACAAAACCCTGATTTACGCCAAAAAGTAATCCCGGATTCAAATTAAAATTCAACGTCATCTTAGCAGACGAAGCACACACCACATCGGAAGAATCGTCTCGGCCCATGCCTTCGTAAACATAATCCCCTTTATCCACACCCTCGACAAAAAGTCCTGTCAAACTATCATAAAGGACATCGCCTGTCCCCGGAGCCACCGCCTTGTAAATAGCGATGTAAGGTTGTTCACTGGTGAGTCCCAAATCATAAGAGGCCCTGCCAGAAAAAGTTTCGTTGGAATGACCCCATTCTATCGTTTGCTCTGCGATCCAGGAATCTGTGTTCCCCGAAGTATCAAGCCATGTGCGCTTATATTGTAAAAGATGAGTCAGGGTAAAATTTTTGCCATTGTAATTGGCGGATTGATCCCACTCCGATAGCTGTAGAGAATCTTCTAAGGATTCATTAGAGTAACCTCTCCGCGCACGTTGTCCTAAAAGACTTTCGCGAAGAGTCCACTCCTCCGGCCCCATTTCAAAGCCACCCGCAGCCTTCATTTGCTCTGATTGCAACTTTGTGTCCAGAGAATCTTTGTACCACATGCCATAACTCCCAGAACCAAATGGGCGTACAAATCCGGAATTGAAAATCGCATTTACAAGGCCTTGGTAGCGTTCCACTTCCAGCTCCTGCACAGAAGCGACGCGGACCAAAGAGATCGAACTCGTGGCCACTTTGCCCCTGTGATCCAAAAAGAGACGCGCCCGCGAAGAATTCCACAAAGAATCTTCAATACTTTGTCTATAGCCCCATTCCACACCCGTAAAAAAGGCATTAGGCAAACGGAAGCATGTTAAAAAATCATCATAGCGTAAACCACCGCCAAGGCCCACACTGTCAAGATCCCAGTCATTGCTTAACGTGTATGAATCCCAATTGCGATCGGTGCCCTGATACGATCCCGTGTTGTATCCTTGTTCAATATAATCTCCGGAATTTTCCACCTTCCAGATACTATGTTTTTGCATAGAAGTACTATCCGACGAAAGATGCCAACGAAAAGCCATCCCGTGAGGGCCATTTACTTTATCCGAAACCGTATTGGTATCCATTTTCCCATAAACCATTTCACCATCTGCAAACCACCGTTCATGGCCCTGCAAACGCATCCGCGCCCCCATGCGATCCAATCGCCACGGCCGTTCCAAAGTTCCAAGCGTATCGGCACGATCCAAAATACCCCCCGTATCCGCTTTGAGCATGGATAAATCATCGTCACTCCAAGTGCCCCGTTTCAAACGGTCTACATCACTTTCCAAACGGAACCCCGCCACATCTAACCAAATATTTTTTGATCGATAGTTTCCATCGGCGGCTTTCATTGCCTGCACACCACCCGAATTGTAACCGTCGTATTCCACCCGAATTTCATCGCTTGAGCCAGGGATGATAAGTCCTTTGAAATCAAGCACACCCCCCGCATAATTCACCACATAATCTTTTTCGCGAGAAAGTTTGACACCATTCATCCAAACAGTTTCCGACTGAGGGACCACCGCCAAATAGAAATCCGTGCCCGTACCAATCAAATAACCACTACGCTGTCCATCAACACCACTAAACACAGTAGATATATGCTCTAATTCATCGTAACCCACGACCGCGCGCACTTCTGTGTGCCCCGCACGCACACCCGCCCCCGCGCCTAGAGAGCTACGGTTCAAACCGGATAACCCCAAAGTATTTTGTATCCACGTCAAGTCGCCCAAATGCAAAAAGAAATGTGGAGATTCTACACGAAAATAAATTTGATCTACTTCTTCTAGGGTCGCGGTTTGTTGATCGCCGGCTTCGCGGCCCACATCGGATAAGAGAGCATCTACAAAAATGGAAGGGGCGACTTCCCCTTGTACAGAGAGACGTAGTTCCTGATCGACCTGTGTGCCCCCATCACCAACCACCACTTGTATTGTCTTTGAGCCCCGCGTTTCTAATCGAAGAGAATCTGGCGTTTCTTGAGTTTCTACAACCGATGAATCTTTGTGTGAAACGGAATCACCCCAAACAGGAATCGATTCCAGATCCAATCCAGACAAGGGCGAACGCGCGAATGCAATGATCGGCAACGCGATGAAGAGAACCCCAAGGGATTTCAAAATTAAGGTCCTGCCGCTTCTACCTTAAACTGGCGGCTCGCTAAAAGTTTGCGACCTTGGACTAAATCCACACTCCACTCCCCACTATGTAAAAGTTCTGGAGAAATGGAACTAAAACAAATACTATCCGATACAATGCATGGCAAATTTTGAAGTGTATCCACACCCAAATACCAGATATGTCGAAGAGGTTCTTCTTTAGGTAGACCCAAACTCTTAGGGACCAGTGAATAATAATGGAGACGACTCCGTTCAGGAAAAGTCGAATCAACTCCGAATGGAGCACCACTCACAATATTGCGACAAACAACACTATACACTATTTTTTCGGGTTCCATATTTAATTGCTCCGATTCTTCCGAATCATGCAAACTCACAAATATCTGATGCCCTAAAAAACACAAAAAAAGGAGCACAAAAACCAGTGCTGTCTTTCTTAAATAACGAAATGGCGGAAGGCCAAGCAAAGAAAACCCCTATCGACGGAGCTTACTGGTATTTTGTGTAAACGCAGGCACTGCATCCACCAATTTTTCTACCAGAAGTTTATTGTAATCCTCAATACGATTCGGGAGCTTGGAACCAGGGAATATCTGAACCAAAAGCAAAGAATCTTCTACAGGCGCAATATAAATAGAGCGTTGCTCACCCGTGTAAGAAACCGATTGGAACGAACACTCGCCAAGCATCATGCCAATTTGTTTCGCAGAATCAAAAGAGGCAGAACTCAACACAGCAAGGGGCGTAGCATCCATACCAATAGAGCCGACTTCAGCAACGATGGATCCATCACGGTGAGAAAGTACAACATAATCAGCCTTCACACTCGCTTGGTAAGCGAGCATCAGGCGACGTACCTTGTCAGCATCTTCAGTATATACAGCAAAATCGCTCATGTATTATCTCCACTCCAAAAAGGAATCGCTATTTCTTTTTTGGAACGTAAGGACGAAGTTCAATATCATCTTCAGAAACTTCTTGCGCCGGCTTCTGAGCATCACGGCCAAAGGTCGGCATACGCGGTGTTGATGTTCCACCAGCACCTGGCAATGGACGTCCAAAAGGAGTCGTAGCCGCACTCTTTTGAAACATACCACCAGGGGAAGCAATAGCATCAGCCGCTGGCGCCTTCGCCGCAAATGAAGGCATTCGAAACGGTAAACCAGAAGCATCGGGTCCACTCAAATCCGGCATCGAATTCGAACCCATCGGCAGAGTCGCTTTGGGTGGAACCGCGGACTGTGTTACAGAAAGACCTTCTTTATTCAAAGTCACATCATGCACACCCGTATTGTGTACGCTTTCCGCTGCCTTGCGCAAAAAGCCCTGTTTCACATTGAATTTTTCAATCACCAACATGGCAATGGACTTCAATGTCGTGACCACACCTTTACCATTATGCGCAGTCGCTGGGAAAAAGGGAATGCCACGAGGGTTCAAAAATTTGTTCATCTCATCAAGCGTAAACACATTTTCCATATCCCGTTTGTTGTATTGCAACACTAACGGAATATCGTCTAATTCCATGCCATAATCCTGCAAGTTCTGGCGTAAATTTTGGAAGCTTTCCAAATTTTCTGCTTGGCGAGAACGTTGAGAATCGGCGACAAAAACAATTCCATCCACACCACGAAGCACAAGCTTACGCGTGCTGTTATAATAAACCTGACCCGGAACCGTATAAAGTTGAAATTTAGTTTTGAAACCTTTAATATCGCCCAGATTGAGCGGTAGAAAATCAAAAAAGAGCGTGCGATCACCTTCTGTCGCAAGAGACACCATATCGGTGCGCTTGTCCTGCGGCATCTTTTGATGAATCACCTGAAGGTTCGTTGTCTTGCCGCTCAAACCAGGTCCGTAATAGACGACCTTACAGCTGATTTCACGAGTAGCGAAGTTGATTGAGGACATTCGATTTCCTTAATATTTATAACTAATCTAACAAAAATATAAGAACACCGTTTCGTTTTTCGCAAAAAAGCCCATTGGACCTAGTCCACCAAAAACAAAAGACCAGTAGCAGTGCCACTGGTCCCTTTAATCAAAGATCCATTAATTAGACCTTAGCAAATCCGTTGACAACCTGAGCAACCTTGGCCTTATAGTTGGCAGCACGGTTCGCATTAAACCCCGCACGGTTCTTAGCTGCAGCTTTATCAAGCATGCTGAAAAGATTCGGCATTTCCTTGAGGGCAAGATCTTTCGAAGTTGCAGTACGGATAAGTTTCAGGCTCGTACGGATCGCAGAACGAACAGAACGGTTAACAGCGGTAGCTTTTTCGGCTTGACGCAAACGCTTTTTACATGACTGATGATGAGGCACCTTATATCTCCGGGTGAAAACCTTTTTTCTTGTTGGCGCAAATTTAACACATTCTCACTATTTGGTCAAGTCCGAGAAGCCCCAAAAGACCTATAGCCAAAAAGCGGAATAACTGGTCATTTTTAACAAAAATTCGAGAAATGGACCCATAATAAGGGAAATGGGGCCCGGAAAAGGCAAAATCCACTCCCAGAGGACCACCCCCACCAACGGCCACATCCCCAAACGAAGAAACAAAAGATCGAAATTGCGGCTCCATCGAGGGGGTAGGAGCGCAGAAAGGACTTTTGCTCCATCCAAGGGGTAAATAGGAAGCAAGTTAAAGGCGGCGAGGGATAAATTAACCTGAACATAAATCTGTAAAAAATCCGAAATCAAAATTAAGAATGCACTGGGTCCTTGCATCGCTGGAATAATAAACTGAACGACCCCCACGTACAAGTTAAAGCCCACTATGGCCTGAAGTAAATTAGAAAGGGGTCCTGCGATAGAGACAATACCCATGCCTCGATGGCTATTTTTAAACCGAGTAGGGTCCACAGGTACGGGCTTTGCCCAGCCAATGCCGATGTTCTGAAATGCTAAAAAGAGAAGCATCATCGTCCCCAAAGGATCAAGATGATTCATGGGATTCAAGCTCAGTCGTCCACGATCTTTTGCGGTGGTATCCCCTAAAAGAAGAGCCGCCAGCGCATGGGCAAACTCATGGAGAGAAAGTGCTAAAATCAAAGTGATAAAAAAAAGCGTACCGGAGCGAAGCGATTCATTCGTCATAAGTTTTAATAAGCCTCAAAAGCGGGGGTTTCTAAAAATTGTGTACCGTAATGAACTTCTTCAATGGTTCCCAAGCGATAGACATTGCCACCAGCAGCCTTGAGTACCCCATGACCGGCAGCAATATCCCATTCATGAAGAGGCTTACACCTAGGATAATAATCAGCAAAACCATCAGCAATGCGGCAAAACTTGAGACTAGAGCCGACTTCAATGGAAAGGCCTCCCACTGCCGCCACAAAATCCATCGTAGGGCCATCTTTATGAAGTGCACTCACCAGCACTTTGGGCGGTGGACTATTCTTAGGATTATGGGGGGAAAATCGAGATTCTCGTTTCAGAGATTGGTAGGTGGATTCCTCTAATGAATACAAATTAAGAGTAAAAGCCTGATGATCCCCACCGACAAAGAGTTCCCCTGTGGCAGGAGCGCTCACTAAACCAATACTGACGACACCGTCTTCAATGAGTGCTATATTCACAGTAAAATCATTTCTATGGGCTACAAATTCAGAGGTTCCATCAATGGGATCTATGAGAAAAAAGCGTTTCCAAGTACGTCGCACATCCCAAAGTTCACTTGCGGTTTCTTCAGAGACCACGGGGATTGCAGGAAAATATTTTTTAAGTCCCTCAAGAATTATGCGATTAGCTTCTAAGTCCGCACTGGTTACGGGCGTTTCATCCGGCTTTTCAGAAATCGAAAAGCCTTCCGTAAAAGACTTCATGACAGCGGAGCTTGCGTCGCGCATGACCGAAAGAAGCGGGAACCAAGGCATTGAACTTAACATGGGTAGAAGATAGTTTTTTTAGCTTTGTCAACAATGATTCCATTTGTCAATCTCTCCTCGCAGCGGAATGCTTACCGTGAAGAATTAGAAATCGCAACACAACGCGTTTACGATAGTGGATGCTTTATTGGCGGGAAAGAAATTGAAGCTTTAGAAGCAGAACTCTCGACATATTCTGGAGCCACTCAGGCAATCACCTGCGCAAGTGGTACGGGAGCACTTCTGTTGTCGTTACTCGCGTTGGATATTCGTGAAGGGGATGAAGTTATTGTTCCCGATTTTACTTTTGTAGCACCCGCAGAATGTGTGGCCCTGTTGGGAGCCATTCCTCGATTTGCCGATATTTCTAAAGACACTTTTTTGATTGACCCCTCC
>MNYL01000024.1 GCA_001873075.1 Fibrobacteres bacterium CG2_30_45_31
TGCTCCCGAAAGCGAGTCGGAAGCCCACATACTCCGCTTTGGTCGCCGAAGTGACTGCATAGACATCGCCACGAGAATAGAGAGTAATATTCGAGGGATCGTTCTTGTAGCTCCCCCCTTTCACTACGCGCTGTCCTAAAGTACCGCCATCAGGAGCACCAGCAAAATTTGTAACTGTAGTATCTAACAAGTTGCCAAGCCAGTCGTTCACCCATTCCATCGCGTTCCCCGCCATGTCACAGAGGCCAAGGTCATTCTCGCCAATGCTGCACACCGCATGGCTGTGATATTCCGAGTTCGCATTCGTCCATGCACTAGAAGTATTCCAGCCTTCACCCGCCGCAAGCATCCATTCCGCTTCTGTGGGAAGTCGATACGCTTCTTTGGAGGGATCAAATACGAGGCCATCCAGATTGGTGCAGTTCCCTTCGGAATCGAACGTCACTGAAGTATAAGAGTAGGCAGTGTCGTAACCTTCTTTAGTGGAGCGGGCATTCGCGTAAAGGACGGCATCGTAATAAGTCACGTTGGTTTGCGGAAGGTCTGCACTGTCAGAAGCGATTGATGTATTTTTCTCCATGAGGGAGGCATATTCGCTGCGAGTGACTTCGCTTTTGGAGATAAAGAAATCATAGGCAAATTTTACTTTCATCGCGGATTTCGCATTGGATGCCGCAGCAGCGTCATTGGTACCCAAAGTCGTCGACTCTCCAGTCGCTTCCACGAGGATCATGCTGGTATGTTCGGAATCTACTTTCGTCTGCACACTGGAATCAGGACTCGAATCTGTGCAGGAAACCGTCAGTAAAACGAAAAGAAGTAACGAAAATATTTGTTTCATCAGTGACATATTACTCCAACGTTTTCAGCAAGGAATCCAGACGGGTGGTAAGCTGAACAGCACCAAGAGAATTCAGATGATCAGAATCATATGCCATTGCAGTTGTATAATCATGGGCTCCCATTTTATTTTCGTCCATAACCGTAAAATTGTTATACTCTGTTTGCATTTCCATGGCGCGAGCTATTATTTCAACGGCATAAGAACGCGTTAATCCGTGACGTCCATACATTCCTGTTTGTGCATATAAAGGACTCTGTGGAAAAATAATTCCAATCACGCGAATATTATTTTGTTGTGCAAGTTTCAGTAATTTTTCAAGAATTAATAATTTTTCTTCATACAGGCTTTTTATCGTAGTTGCAATGGAGTCTTGAGACATATCTATATTTTCCCATCCACTGCCATTTGAAATTCCTACAAATCCATTATAAATTTTATTTGTTTCTCGATTAATCTCATTCCCTCCCCACGCATCAACACTTAACCTAGGCAATTCTGCTGGAATCCCTGATTTCCAATAATCATGATTCTTATCATAATGATACCCAGGAACACTTTCATAATAAGTATCCCATAGAGATTCATGCCATAGATCAAAATCTAAAGAAATAACATAAGTACGCATTTTGGAACAATGTGGAAGAAAATAATTTTCAAAAAACCTTGCAGCCATGGTGATGTCATTACATGCAACAGACATATTTATTGCAAATTCATTAGTAAGCATCATCGGATTGATTCCACGATAAGGCCGAGAAGAGCCCCAAATCAAGACGGTCAAAGAATCGTGGTACTGCCAAAATAACTCCATCTTGTATCGCATTGATTCAATGTAATCTGCATAGGTTTTTGACATATATACACCAGCACTATCAAGATCTAAATCGAAATTTGTAATAATATTTGATTTGGCAACCCACAGACAGGGATGCCAGAGTTCATCGCCTTCCGCAACCTTCAGCAACGAGGAGTCCACCGTACTGATAAGATAAATCGCAGAATGTGCTCCGTTGGTGTTGGTGACAGTGGCGACGGCAACGTTCTTTACGTTGGACCATTCCGAATGATCAAAGGTGTAATTGGCGGGAGCAGCGATGCTCTGGATGAGTTTGCCTGTGCTGTCGGCAAAGAGTAAACGTTCATGTGTCGCATATTCCTTCCCCACAAAGGTTTTGCCTGTTTCGCTACCAAAATCTAAAAATAGCGTTCGCTTTGTGGAGTCCTTGGAGAGCGAGGCATTGCAAGCCTGTTCCCCGTTGTACCACACGGTGTCTTTGCCGCTAACATTCGCTCGTAAGAGTCGCGCCCCGGTGACTGCGAGGGAGCCATCCTCTGAGATACCGTCATGATAACTCCCATCAAAAAGTTTTACGGGTGTTCCAAACTTACCGCCCGCAAAGGGTACTTGCCAAGTACTTTTTTGTTTCCACTCGGCATCCTCTTTGTTATTCCCCGCATCGGTCACATAAACGATCACCGTGTCCGCCCCCACCACGCGCCAACGAGGAATCGCCGCACTCGCCACATTGAGTTTAACGAGGTTGGTTCCTGTAGCGTTGAGATCGCGCACATAGACTTCAGAGGTTCCGCTCACGCCTTCGACTTTGGTGCAGAACGCAACGCGTTTGCCATCGGGCGAGATGTCCGGGTGAAACACGGGGAGTGTATCCACGATCTCCGTAACCGCGAGGGTCGAATTTGAAAAATCAATGTAGGCGAGGTTTCCTGTTTCATAGTTCACAAAGACGAGTTTGGTGTGGTAGGTGCCTGTGACAGACTTTACCTGTCCGGAAGTCGCGACAACAGAGACGCGGGATAAAGAGACCCCGGCTCCGCTCACCCAGAGAGGCGTGGAAATGCTCCCGAAAGCGAGTCGAAAGCCCACATATTCCGCTTTAGTCGCAGAGGTCACCGCATAGATATCTCCTCGAGAATAAAGCGTAATATTCGAGGGATCGTTCTTGTAGCTCCCCCCTTTCACTACGCGCTGTCCTAAAGTGCCGCCGTCCGGAGCACCCACTGAATTCGTAACAGTAGTATCCAGCAGGTTGCCGAGCCAGTCGTTCACCCATTCCATCGCGTTTCCCGCTAGGTCACAGAGGCCAAGGTCATTTTCTCCGATGGTGCATACAGGGTGGCTGTGGTATTCTGAGTTGACATTCGTCCATGCACTAGAAGTATTCCAGCCTTCCCCTGCCGCAAGCATCCATTCCGCTTCTGTGGGGAGTCGATACGCTTCTTGGGAGGGATCGAATACGAGGCCATCCAAATTGGTGCAATTGCCTTCGGAATCAAACGTCGCCGAAGAATAGGAATAGGCCGTGTCGTAACCTTCTTGAGAGGAGCGGGCATTTGCGTACAATACAGCATCGTAATAAGTCACATTGGTTTGCGGAAGGTCTGCACTGTCAGAAGCGATTGATATATTTTTCTCCATAAGAGCGGCATATTCGCTGCGAGTGACTTCGCTTTTGGAGATAGAAAAATCATAGGCAAATTTTACTTTCATCGCAGGTTTCGCATTGGAAGCCGCAGCCGCATCATTGGTCCCTAGAGTTGTCGACTCTCCAGTGGCTTCCACAAGAATCATGCCTGCGTGTTCAGAATCCACTCTTGCTTCTACACTCGAATCATGACTGGGATCTGTGCAGGAAACTGTCAGTAAAAAGAAAAGAAGTAACGAACATATTTGTTTCATCAGCGACATATTACTCCAACGTTTTCAGCAAGGAATCCAACCTACCAGTCACTTGAGCGGCTCCAAGGTAATTAAGATGATCACAGTTATTAGCCATTCCAGCTGGATAATCATGATCTCCCATTTTATTCTCATCCATTAAAATAAAATATGAATATTTTTCGTCTAATTTTTTTAGCTTCTCAATAACATCAGGCACAATAGTACGGCGAGGACCATAACGCCCAAATGATCCAGTTTCTACATACATGGGAGATTGTGGAAAAATAATGCCTATAACATAAATGTGTTTCGATTCTGCGAGCTTCAGAAATGACTCCAACATTTCCAAGTGCAAGGGAATGAGCGTTGTATCTTTATCAGCCCAAAGCGAATCGGCATCGATAAGGGGTGAGGTTCCCCAAGTCGTATTTGTCGTCTTCACAAAACCATATCTGGGAATAAATATATCTTGAGCAGTTTTTGATGCTGGGTATGCATTTTCAACCATTTCTACAAAATTTTCAGGTAACTCATCTATCCAAAAATTGTGATTTTCATCATAGACATACCCAGGATAGGAGGGTAGAAATGAAGTATTACTCTTCCATAAATCAATATCAATACTTATGGCAAAAGCCTTTAATTTGGGGGCGTGATTCATAAAATAATTTTCAGCTTCGTATATTGTTGACGTTAATACGCTAGCAGAATGTCCCATATTAACGGCAGGACCAGAAGTAAATATAGTTGGATTCAAACCTACTTCTACCCGTGAACTTCCAATAAAAGCATATTCAAGCGTATCTTTCATTTTCCAAAATAATTCCATTTTTACGCGTAACATTTGAGCAGACCAAGTTCCACCGGCAATGTAATAAGCTCCCGTGCTGTCCGCATCTAAAGATTTATTTAAAGTAATAACAGCTTTGTTCACCCATAAGCTGGGATGCCAAAGTTCATCGCCTTCCGCAAGTTTTAGAAGTGAAGAATCTTGCGTATTTATAAGGTAAATGGCCACGTGTGCGCCATCAGTATTCGCAACAGTTGCCACTGCAATATTTCGCACATTAGACCACTCCGTATGATCAAACGTATAACCTTTAGGCACGGCAATACTTTGAATAAGATCACCTGTACTGTCTGCAAAGAGTAAGCGTTCGTGAACCGCATAATCTTTTCCTACGAAAGCATTCCCTGTTTCGCTACTGAAATCAAGAAATAGAGTTCGCTTTGTGGAATCCTTAGAAAGAGACACATTACAAGCTTGTTCCCCATTGTACCAAAGAATGTCTTTGCCATCAGATTTTACGCGTAAGAGACGCGCCCCTGTCACAGCAAGATTTCCATCTTCCGAGATACCACCATGGAAAGAACCGTCAAAGAGTTTTACAGATTTTCCGAACTTTCCGTTCGAAAAAGGAACCTGCCAAGTAGATTGCAACTTCCAATCCACGTTATTCTTGTTTGTTCCTGCATCGGTAACGTAGACGATCATAGTATCTCCCCCCACTACACGCCAGCGGGGGATCGCCGCACTTGTCACATTGAGTTTAACAAGGTTGGTTCCTGTGGCGTTAAGATCGCGCACATAGACTTGAGATATTCCACTCACGCCTTCGACTTTGGTGCAGAACGCGACGCGTTTGCCATCGGGCGAAATATCGGGATGGAATACTGGCAGCGTATCTTGAATTTCTATAACACTTGTGGTAGAATTGCCAAAATCAACAAAAGAAAGATTTTTTGTTTCATAGTTTACAAAAACGAGTTTAGCTTGGTATGTACCAACAAGATTCTTAATCATACTTGAACTTGCCAGTACAGATACATGGGATGTTGCAATGCCCGTAGAGCTTATCCAAGTCGGACTTGAAATTTTCCCAAAAGCTATTCGGAATCCTACATAATCAGCTTTTGTTGAAGACGTGACTTCATAAATATCCCCACGCGAATAAAAATTAATATTGGATGCTTCGTCATTATAGCTCCCACCCTTAATAATGCGTTGCCCAAGGCTGCCTCCATCAGGAGCTCCCATGAAATTGGTGACCGTAGTATCAATGAATCGTCCAAGCCAGTCATTGACCCATTCTTTGACATTTCCGGCCATATCGCAAAGGTCTAAATTATTTTGCCCAATCGTACATACAGGATGACTCTGGTAGTCTGAATTTTCACTAGTCCAAGCTTCAGATACATCCCAACCGTCTTTAGCTGCAAATACCCATTCTGCTTCTGTAGGAAGGCGGTAGGAGTCCCTAGAAGAATTGAAGACAAGTCCATCCAAATTGATGCAATTACCTTCAGAATCAAACGTTGCGGAAGAATAAGAGTACGCCGTGTCGTAGCCTTCTTTAATAGAACGTGCATTGGCAAAAAGAATCGCATCATCATAGGTAACATTTGTTTGAGGGAAGTTCGCTGAATCGTCAGATAACACCGTCTCACTCCCCATAATGTCAGCATATTCTGCCTTTGTTACTTCGTTCCTTGAAATAAAATAGTTGTAAGTAAAAGAAACCTTCATTTCAGGTTTCACGGAAGATACGGCAGAAGAATCATTTGTCCCTAATATCGTACTTTGCTCAGCGGCTTCAATAAAAACCATTCCTGAGTGTTCTGTTTTTTTAGACTTAGATATTCCCCCGGACTCATCCGAACACGCTCCTAACAGAAGAAGAAAGAACACAAAAATATTAATAAATGAATGAGACATACCACTCCTGATTTTCACGATTTCTTTGTGCAAGGCAGGCCCCAAAGATACTAATTCAGAGCGTCTCGGGCGATCTCCCGATTGATGGAAATCCCTGGATATTCTGGGAAATAGGATTTTGCAATATCATACCATTTCAAAGCCATTCGCGGATGTTGCCTAAGCGTTTCATTTCCCAAGTTAAACGCGACCAGACCTAAAATTTGTTTACGTGTCAAAGGTTTCCATTCAAATCCTGTCCAGGGTCCTTTCGCATACTTTTTTTTGTATTCATTTTCCGTGTAAGAATATCCGTTCAGGTTCGGTTCCATGTAAACACCGTGATAACGCAACACCACATGACTTGGCAAAAGAATGACTTCAAGCCCAAAATGTTCTGATTCAGCAACCATCATCGCAAGCCAAGCAAGACCCAAACAACCAGAGGAATCTCGCTTCAATATACGCAGAGGAAATATAGCTTCTGGATGCACCGATGAAGCTCCTTCCCCCGCAAAATTCAGAGCCCAACCTTCTTTTGTCCATAAAAGGGATCGCAACGCTTCCAGAGTATCTAGGTAAGTGGTTTGAGGAAGTTTTAACTGATCGCGGAAATAAGAAATTCCGTGTTTCCAATCTGCATTTTGCTCCAGACAATTTTCTGGAGAACCCTCCCAAGTGCAGGCGGCTTCTTGATAAGTGGGTGGGGCGATTACAGACCCGCGGAAAAAGAAAACATAAAGAAAAACAAGAATTCCCACAAGAGCTA
>MNYL01000119.1 GCA_001873075.1 Fibrobacteres bacterium CG2_30_45_31
GCCGCCGTACATATCGCTGAACGGCGACACATCGCTGCCGCCGCCGGCCAAACCTAAACGGAGCGGAGCCTTGCTGCGAATAATCATGATCTTATCCTTTTTGAGTCAAAAAACAGTCTTAAGACAAAGTATAGATAAATTGAGAAAGACCCCTCGAAAAAGAAGCCATGGAGCAGCGTTCGATAAGCTTCAACGCCGCCTCCCAATCAACGATGTCCTCCCCATTTAACACGCGATCCAGAAGCCGGACATATTCTTCCGCATTTTCAGGATCAGAGACCAGGGGAACGACTTCCGCCAGATTTTCAGCGATAGCGCTTGTTCTAGCGGCAATCGGGGGCGTTCCGCAGGCGAGTGCTTCTATCGGAGGCAAACCGAAGCCCTCCAGCAGAGAGGGAAAGACAAACACACTGGCGTTACGATAAAAGTCCGCCAAGGTTTCCTCTGAAATATTCTTAAAATGAAAAACATTGGAGAGTTTCTTTTCCTCTAACTTTTTTGCCGTATCCGGTCGAAGCGAACCGACCCGGACAAAAGCGACATCCGGGCGGAGTTCCGCCATTTTAAAAAAAGTATCCAAATTTTTCCGGGGTTCGTCCAAACTGACGTTCAATGCCACGCCACGGAAGCCACGCACTCCGAATTTCTCCCAGAATTGTTTTTTCTCTTCCAAAGACGGCGTACCGTTTTTCCGGAAAAAGCTTTTCGAATTGACCGGATGCGCGATAACGGCTCCCGGATTTCTGGGCTTTCCGAAATAGAGATCGGACTCTCGGGATGTATATCGGGAATTAAAAAGATAGGTATCGGCGGCTTTTGTATGCCGCGTGAAAAAGCAATTGATGAGGCGGAATTTCAAGCTGTGCGGATAAAGCGTTTCTGCAAATGTGTCATGTACCATCACTATCGTCCGTGCTCTCGGTTGCGCTTTCTTCGCCACCGGGATCAGGAAACTCAATTCCGGGCGGATCCAGATGATGATATCCAGAGGATTCTGGGACAAATAATCAGAAAATTTTTTGCGATAGGAAAAAAAGCCCCATTCCAAAGAACTCGCCCTGATGAAATCTTCTCCCGCGGGATTCCCTTCCTTAAAATATTCAGGCGTAACAAGCCAGAGAACCTTCGCCGTGATGCCTGCCATCAAAAATGCATCGCGCATATTCAACGATAACCGGCCGAAACTTGTTTTAGAATTTTTATCACAGAGAATAAGGATCTTTCGAGATGAGCACATAGCCCTAATATATATATTAATAAATGCGGACAATACCGGTCATCTCGGCCATGCGGGCGAACAAATTCGCTGCGCGATGCCCGACTCGCATGCTTTCCGCCACTTTGAGCGACAGCTGTTGCAAAAGCCGGAAACTAGCTTTTTCCAGAAGACGAAAATATCTACTTACAGGGAAAATAGTATATTTGTCTTACTACCTGTATCATGAGTATGCCTCTTTCCATCTTACCCGCGTATGCCTAAACTGTATATTGCACTCGCTACTTACAACGGAGAAAAGTATCTTCCTCAGATGCTTGATTCGTTGTTGCAGCAGACGAAGCTGGCGGACAAAGTCATTGCCGTGGACGACGGATCCACGGACGGCACGGTAGCGATCCTTGAAAGTTACAAGGACAGGCTCCCGCTCGACATTCATCCGCAAAAGGAGAATAGAGGGCACCGCGCCGCATTCGGTCTATGCCTTGAATTCGTGCAGAAAGAAGCCGCGCCGAACGATTACATCGCCCTCGCGGATCAGGACGACATCTGGCTCCCGAAAAAACTGGAAATCCTGGGGAAAAACATAGGCAACGCAGACCTGATTTTCGGAGACGCCGAACTCATTAATGCAACAGGAGAAAAGATCGCGGACTCCTGGCGAACCTGTGGGAAAATACTCCCACATCTTCCAACGAAAGCGCTGCTCACCGGATTCACCAACGTCACCGGCTGTCTCACCCTTTTTAAAACGAGTCTTTTACAACGGGTCCTTCCCTTTCCGGACGGCATACCCGTGCACGACCAATGGATAACCTTTTGTGCTTCTATTGGAAACGGATGCATAAGCACTCCTGAAAAAGTCGTGAAATACCGCATTCACGAAAACAATTCCATCGGACTCGGAGAACGCTATCGCTGGAGCGACAGAGTAAAATTAAATTTAAAATGGATTCAAACCATCATGCGGAGCAAAGTCTTTCAAGACCTGCGTCCCGAAGAAAAGGCATTCGCGGTTGAATATGAACACTACATTTCCAGCAGATTTATAAAGAATTTTCAGATGAAAGCAATTCCCTGGGCCTGGAAAAATCGTGCTGCGTTGTATCCCCAATGCAGCTCGTTCAAAGCTCTCCTGAGCCGGGCCCTGTTTGCCGCAGTCGGTGTAAAATTCGCACAAAGATTTCTTGAAAGGACATAGTGAAACCGGTCGCCTCCATTCTCGTAAATTATCATGCAGCAAGCGACACCATACGTTGTGTGCAAAGCATCGCAGAACAAACCAGAATTCCCGATTGCATCTTTGTCGTAGATAACGCGGCAACTGCCGAATCACGGCATTCCCTTGAAAAGTTGAAGAATTTTCATCCCGGATTAAAATTTTTCCTTCTTTTTAACGAGAAAAATCATGGTTTTGCCGCCGCCTGCAACCAAGCAATGAAAGCAATTGAAGATCAAGGTTTCAACGGCTATTTCTGGCTCGTGAACAACGATACCGTTGCAGATCAGAATGCGCTCAAGGAACTTCTGGAAGAAGCAGAAAAAACAGATGCAGGCATTACAGGGTCTAGGATTGAACTTCCCGGAAATCGTCAGGGCGGTTCCGCGACGATTCATCCGTTCTGGGGTACCGTTAAAAGATCCAGTGTTTTCAGAAATTCGCCTAACGAATACATTGAGGGAGCGTCATTCCTGATCTCCCCAGAGTGCTTTCAGAAAATCGGATTCTTCCCTGAGGATTATTTTCTTTACTCTGAAGAAACGGATTACTGCTATGCCGCACGCAGAGCAGGATTTTCCCTTGCACTTGCAGAAAAAGCCATCATCAAGCACAAAGCGGGAAATTCCACTGGCAGCGAACTTGGCAAAGGAAAAGTTCCTTTTTTCATTGATTGTCTACTGATCCGCAACCGAGTCTTCTTTTGCCGGAAATACGGATTTCCAAAAGCCGGGATCTTCCTCGCCCTGCTTTTTTCATTGCTGCTCCGCGCGCAAAGGCGTCAGTGGAAACGCATAATCACCATACTTTGCATCACTTTAAGCGTGCAAAAATTTAAAAATTTCATACGCGATAACGGAGGTTCCATATGAGTATCCGTCTTTTTCAATTTTTCGCGTTCCTTTTTCAATTTTCCCTATCGGTGGCCGCATTCGAAATGCCGGATTCCCTCCCCGGGCACCTTCGTTTCGGTGATTCCACCGTATTCTTTCATGTGCGCTGAACGCTCGCAGATTCCGCATCCATCACCCACTTTTACGATTCCGACAAGCATAAAGAAAACAGTTTGAGCGTGCGCCTCCGCGTGAATTGACAGATCACCGACGCTTTCGTTTTCCGCGCCATGGGTTTCGTTTCAAACGACAAGACTTCGCGCGATTACGTCGATAATTTTTACGACCCTTACGATGTGGCCTGCCTTACAATCGCCAAGGCAAAGGCAGCCGCTCCTAGGATACATTCACCGCACGAAGCGAATACCGTGCAAGTTTCGGCAAGCTCATGGCCGGCGTCGATTATCTGGAATGGGATTCGGCGAAACACAATTACCATCCATGGATGGATTCGATGATGCACCTCCCCGCGCAAATCACATTCGGCATCGGTGAAATGATCGTCTATGGTTCCAGCCGCGGGCACCAATCCCAACCGGGACGCTAGACAGCTCCGACCGCCATTTCGAATGGGTCTACGCCATGCCCTTCATGCCTTATGTATTCGCCCAGCGCTACCTCGGCGACCTCGACAACACGAGGCTTTCCTTCGACATCAACATCAAGACACTCCCTCACTGGGAATTCTACGGGGAAATGCTCTGGGACGACATGAAAAAGGTGACATCCATGTTCGATGACTCTTGGTGGGGGAACAAATGGGGCGCGTCCGTCGGTCTCACCCCGCTATTCAAAAAAGTAGAAGATAATTCCCTAATCAAAGCCAAATCCTTTACCGTCTACATCGGTGCAACTTTCTGGTTTATATAATCGTTCTTGTTTAGAATCTTACAAGTCTCAATGTAATTCATCGGAATTTCTTGTATATTCAGCACTTTAGGGCACCTCACCCTTTATTGATTTTTTATTACAATAAGGGTCTCTTGAGAATGCTAACTTTGGTTCCATAATGAATTCACTTTATAGGAGTTTCACTATGTTAAAAAAGATACTTGTTGCCTTGGCGTTAGTCACGGTATCCAGTTTTGCAGCTTGGGATATGTTTCCTGTGCCGGAACAGGGTAAAGGAGAGGCCAAGCTAGGTCTCGTGTATAATTTTCATGACGATTGGGACGATTTGAATCTCACGAGTGGAGTCCGCTATACGGTGGTTCCGCATCTTGAACTTGCCCTTTTGAATTTGGATTGGCGTTTTTACGGAGAATCGGGAAACGAAGGAAGTTCACAGGACGGTCTCGCAGACCCTGTGATCGGTATGCGCTATTGGCTTCAAAACAATATCGGTATCTTTGCAGATTTATCGCTCCCTGTGGGTGATGATTCTTACAACCACGGCGAATTCCAGTTTCGCGGCGGGGCCCAATTTTCCACTAAACTGATGGATGCTCTCTCGTTAGGTTCTGAGGCTGGCCTTGCATTCTATACAGAAGATGATAATGATTACACACGCGGTATCACTACAAATCTTTCGGGTGAATTGGATTATGCAATTCCTTCTATTCCGCTTACTCCATTCGTAGGTATGGAAATGTTATTGCGTTTACTGGATTCCGAACAGAATAATAATGATCTTGATGATGGTGGCGATGCCGGACTCGCGATTACTCTCGGAGCCCGCTACGATTTTAACCCAGCAATCTCTGCGGATCTCAGCCTTAAAATTCACACTGGTGATATTTACGGCGAAGATTATAACACCGTTGCTGCCCACGCTTATTTCCACTTTTAAAGTTTAAACGCGTCTAAGCAAAGTTCCCATCTCTGGAGAAAAATCATGGCTTTCAAACCAGCGATCTTCTTTCCAGTAGGGGAGACGCAATAAAACTTTGTATGCATGCAGCATTTGATTATGAGCCCCGAGTACCCCAAAGTCCGCTTCGGATAGGGGTTCGCGGGCCATTTTAAGATAATAAACCCCATTGTGACTGTATAAGCGATCTCCGACTATCGGGAAACCAAGAGAGGCAAGGTGCGCTCGTATTTGGTGTTTCCGCCCCGTAACTAGTTCCGCTTCAACAACAGAAAACGGACCCGGTAATTCTCCTATGGGGCAATCCATTACAGAACGTCTCTGAAAAAGAGTCGTG